>NZ_JBWLKN010000030.1:0-83494 GCF_059026195.1 Streptomyces sp. A01
GTGGACCAACAGGTGTGCCCAGATCCGCTGGCGGACACCATCGGGGGTTTTGCCGCTGAGTACAACGCGTGCGCCACGCTGATGGGTTTTGATCTCGGCGAAGACGGACTCGACCTCCCACCGTTCGCAGTAGAGCGCGGCCAGCTGCCGGGCTGGATACCGTCGGGCGTCCAGCAGGGTGGTGACCAGGCGGTAGCCGTCAGCCACGCCCTCACTGACCCGGTCCTTCAGCTGGTAGGCCAGGACACGGACCACGACCGGCTCATCCCGGGCAGGGCCGCTGCTTGCCCGGATCTGCGAGAGCCACGACCCGTCACGGAACTGCTTGGTGACCGGCATGACGCGGTTGGCGGGCACGCGCCACAGCAGATCAGCGCCGGTGGCGGTGAATGCCCGCCACAACGGGACACCGAGGAACTCACGGTCGGCCAGGACGAGCTGGCCCGGGCCGACCGAACGCGGCAGGCGGCCGACCAGGGTGACTCCCCCGGTGCGGCAGCCGGCGAGTTCCGCGTCCAGCACCGCATGACTGCCCACTTCCACCAAAGCAGCCATCCGCACCTGCGGGAACGCGCTCCTGCCCGATCCCCGGCCGCTGCCCGGACGTCCGAAGGCGGCCTCGTTGGCTTCGGTGTCCGCGACGTCCCAGCAGGACCCGTCCACCGCCAGCAGCCGCAGTCCACGCCAGAACGCGCCGGGTGTCCCCTCAGTGGCCATCGGCTTGGCTGTCGTGGCGAACAGCACGTGCAAGGGCTCGGAGCCCAGCCGCTGCCGGGCCCGAAACAGCGAGGACTTCGCCGGCACGTGCCAGCTGCCCAGCAGTCCCTGGCCTCGCAGACCCTCCACCAGGTGCCGCATCACTTCCAGATACGGAGCCGGAGAGAACAGCGCCAGCCCCAGCACGAAGTACACCACCAGCCGTGTGGGAAGCAGCCGCTTGCGTTGTTCTGCACACCCGCAAGCGGCTACCACCCGATCCACCAACCCCGGTGGATACACCCAAGTCAACAGCCCAAGGCCCGATAACTCAGACACATTTGTAGACACCCGAACCACCCCCGGGACCACCACCGAGCAGCCTACGCCCGCAACCTAAAACAACGGCATTGGCCCTAGTTGGGGTTTCAAGCCCACCGCGCCGTGGGAGTGTTGTCCTGTCCCGGCTGCTCGGCTCTGTCTCATCGCGTGCGCGGTCGCTACGAACGGCGTCTCGTCATGCGTCCGACCAGTGGCCGCCGAACGGTGCTCCGGTTGACGGTGCGACGCTTCTGCCGCGCGACCGCAGACTGCCCATGACGCGGGTTCGTCGAGCGGGTAGAGGGCCTGACCTCCAGGTATGCCCCCGCCGGGCCCGGGGTGAAGGCATGGTGGCGGGCTGTCTCGCTCGGGCCTTGTGGGAGGTCCGCCGCGCCCCGCGTACGCGAGGGTGTGGGCTTCCAGCGCCCCGTGAGGCGATCACACGCCGCGGTACCGCGCGAGGTCTGCAACGTTGGTTGCGGGGGCTCAACTTCCTGCGTGATGGGGGACTGGCTACACGGCTCACACGGTCTGAGCAGCCCACTCAAGAAGGAAGGAAATGAGCCACCGGGGAAGGGCCGAAAGATGGCCCTTAACCAGCCGAGAATGGGCACACCGTGTTGAACAAGTCGGGCAACGGCCGCGGGTCGACGAGGGGGGAAAACGCAAGGACACCATCGCCCAGCAGACCGACTCCCCGTGTTTCATATCCCGGTCCGAATGGCGGGCCGAGGGAACCGACACAGAGCGACTTTACGCACTTGACAGGCCTTTGGCTGGCGTCATCAGCAGCCGGGCACGCCTGTGGTTCACCGGGATGAGCCTGAATCGCAGCGCGCGGCAAGGGGGATACTCGTGACAGCGACTTCATATGATCTTTATGACTACTGTGTGATCGGCGGGGGTGCGAGCGGTATTGTCGTCGCCACCGAGCTGGCCGATGCGGGCCACTCGGTTTTGCTGTTGGAAGAAGGGGCTCCGGTAGTACCCGGCAGCAATCTGCGCACGGCCGAGCGGAGCTGGGAAAAAGGGCTCGCCCCTGGCGATCCGCTACGGACGGCCAATCCGTGGACCGCCCGTGCCCTGGGCGGGGGCACGATGTTCTTCGCCGCCATCGCGTTCCGGTACCGCGAACTGGACTTCCATGCGGACCGGTACCTGGTTCCGGAGGCGCTGCCGGCCCAGTGGCCGCTGGACTACCAGGCCTTGCATACCTGCTACGACGAGATCGAACGCCGCCTCGGCGTGGCGAGGACGGACCTCGGGGACCCCTGGCAGCCGCCGTCTGCCCCGCCTCGACTGCCGCCGCACGACTACGACGATCGCGGTCGGCTGATCGCAGAGGCCGGAGCGCAGTTGAGCCTACGCCCCTTCCCCACGCCACTCGCGATCAACTCCCGTCCCTATGAGGGCCGTCCGGCCTGCACCAAGTGCAGCAGTTGCACCGAACACGCCTGCCCCTCGGGCGCGAAGGCTGACGCGGTGCAGCGCTTTCTGGACCGGACCCATCCCACGCTGTCCATCCGTACCGGCGCGCGGGCGGTCGCGCTGATCAGCGACCGGCCGAGCCGGGTCGACACGGTGGAGTGGATCGATGTGGCCGCTGCCCAGCGCAGGACGACCCGGGCCCGCCACTTCGTGCTGACGGCCAATGCCGTGCAGACCGCGAGACTCTTGCTGGCATCGGCGACCCGTTGGGCGCCGCACGGCCTGGGCAACAGCTCCGGACTGGTCGGTGCCGGTTTCTCGGTCAAGCTCAGCGGCTATGTCAGCGGCCAGGCCACCCACAGCCCCGGCCGCGCCTCCGGCGGGCCGCATTCCACCGTTGCCTTCAGCGACTATTACCTGCACGCTGACGTCCCCGGTTTGCTCGGCGGCATCATTTATCAGGCCAACCCGGTATACGGGGGAGACGCGGACGCGCTACGACTGCACGTCCTGGCAGGCGACCAACCGATGGAACGCAACCGCGTGCGCCTTGCCACAGCGCGCAACGAGTTCGGCACGCCCCAGGTGGTGCTGGATTACCACATCCATCCCAGGGACTCCGAACGCCTTCGGTTTCTGGCCGAGCGCGCAGCCGACATCCTCCTCGCGGCGGATGCCGAGCGCATCCGATTCGAACCGACTGGCTTCCAGCGAGGCAGCCGCCATCTGCACGGCACATGCCGCGCGGGGAACGACCCGCGGACCGCGGTGACGACGCGGGATGGCCGACTGCACGATCTGGACAACGTCTATGTCGCCGACGCTGGCGTATTCCCGTTCGCCGGCGGGGTCAATCCCGTCCTCACCATCCAAGCCAACGCCTTGCGCATCGCACGTGGGTTGGTGGGCCGCTCACCGTTGATCCGCACCGGCCCCGCCACCCCCGACCATCTGCTTCCGTCCACATAGGAGTGAACCGATTGTGTCGACCATGGCCATGTTGATCGACCGCGCCAAGGCGGTGACAGCGAGCCCGCGCTGGGACTTGGAGAAGCGCTTCCCCGTGGTGGCCGATCGCGCCGAGGGTTGTTATGTCTGGGACGCTGACGGCAACCGCTACATCGACCACACCTCATGCAGCGGGGCCGCGCCCTTAGGAGTCGGGCATCCGGCTGTGGTGGATGCCGCGATCGACGCGCTGCGGCGCGGCGGCATCACGCCGAACACGCTGTCCTCCGCGCGCATTGAGACCGCTGAACGACTGCTGTTCCTGTTCCCCTGGGCCGACCGGGCCCGGTTCTTCCGCACCGGTTCGTGCGCCACCACCGCAGCGGCACGGATCTGCCGGACGCACACCAACCGACGACTGGTAGTGACCAGCGGCTTCCACGGCTGGCACGACTGGCATCTGCAGTCGGCCTTTGGAGGGCTGCCCTATCGCGACCCGGAGACCGTGGACTTCGGCTATGACCTGGGCCGGCTGGCCGAGCTGCTCGCCGATCGGTGGCGAGAGGTGGCCTGCGTGATGCTCACACCCGAGGTCAACTTCTTTCCGCACTCATACCATGTGGAGCTCGACCAACTGGTGCGCAACCACGGCTGTTTGCTGGTGCTGGACGAGGTGATGACCGGCTTCCGCTACGGGCTGGGCGGCTACGCGGCGGCCGCCGAAGTCCAGCCGGACCTGATAACGCTGAGCAAGGGTCTCGCGAACGGCATGGCCCTGTCCGCCGTGGTCGGCCGCGTGGAAGTCTTCAACGGCGCGGAGAGCGCCTACCTCGGCTACACCTACCAGCGGGAGGTCACTCCGTTCGCCGCCGCTTCGGAGACCCTGCGCGTCTTTCGTTCCGATGACGCCATCGGCGCGATGCACACTTCGGGGCAGACCTTGGTCTTCGGACTCAACGAGATCTTCGAACGGTACTCGGTCCCCGCCATCGCCTTCGGGTGCCCGTCGATGTTCCGGGTGCTGTTCGCCGACGACACCATTGGCGAGGCGTTCTATGCCGGACTGCTGCGACGGGGAGTCCTGATGGAGTACGGCGGGGTGCACATGATCTCCGCCGCGACCTCCACCGAGGACATCGCGGTCACGCTGGAGGCCGCTGAGGACAGCCTGGCTGAGGTGTTGCGTACCGCGCGGCCGGCCCTGCGCGGTTCCCGTGTGGACGACGCGGACGCGCACGCACTGGCCCAGCGTGCCTTTGGCGCTACGGCGGAGAGCATCGGCAAATGGTGGCCGGGCTTCCTGCCAGGCCACATCACCTGATCACCCGGCGTGGAGGGCTGTGGTCGGGCCCTGGCCACAGCCAAGCGCCGCAGCCCGGCAAGGGCGATCCTGAACGCCGCGCCGGGCTTCGCACCCAGGCCATGAAGCACCCGGGACGACGCATCGTCATTCCCTGAGGCATCGTCATTCCCTGAGGCGGGGGGTCATGCGACTGACAGTCTTCTCACCCTCGCGCGCATCGGATTCAGGTCATCGCGGTGCGCTCTGGTCGGTTCGGCTGATGTTCTTTCTGACCGGCATGCTGTTCGCCACGTGGGCCGCCCGTACTCCGACGATCAAGAGCCAGCTCGGGCTGGATGACACCGGACTGGCGGTTGCGTTCGCCGGACTGAACCTTGGTGCGGTACTCGGGCTGCAACTCGGCGGAATGATCACATTAAGAGTCGGCAGCCGCAGCACACTGCGTGTCACGATGCCGCTGTTCGCCGTGTCCCTGACCGGTCTCCTGGTGGCGGACGACCTGACCGAGCTGACCGTCGCCGTCTTCGTCTTCGCCGTGGCCAACAGCTTGGTGGATGTCGCGATGAACGCGCACGGGGTGGCGGTCGAACGGGCATCCGGGCGGGCGCTGCTGTCGGGCATCCACGCATGCCACAGCCTTGGCATGATCAGCGGTTCGCTGGTGGGCGCGATGGCCGAACACGGCGCCGTGCCCATCACCGCGCACTTCACCTCAGTCAGCGTGCTGGTGGTCGCAGCAGCCACCGTGGGCACTCGGTCGCTGCTGCCATCGTCCACCGACCGGATCTCCCCTGCGACACCAGGCCGGACCGGGCGCCCCAAGGGCACGCGCTGGCCGGCCAGGCTGGTGGTGCTGGGTCTGATGGCGTTTTGTGTGGCGCTGGCCGAGGGTGCCGCAAACGACTGGGCCGCGGTCTATCTCCATGACGAGACGGCGGCGACCACGACCGTGGCCGCGGTCGGATTCGCTGTCTTCGCCGGAGCGATGTTCTCAGGTCGTCTGGTCGGTGACTGGCTGGTTGTGCGGTTCGGGGCGGCGCGACCGTTTCTGGCCGGCACGCTCACAGCTGGACTAGGCCTGGGCGCGGCACTGGTGGTCGGCGGCACGGCGGCCGGGCTGATCGGGCTGGCCCTGTTCGGGTTTGGCATCTCCTACACCCTGCCGCTGACGATAGCGGCCAGCGGTTCCGTGCCGGGCCTGCATCCCACGCGGGCGATCGCTCATGTCTCGACCCTCGGCTACCTGGGGTTTTTCACCGGCCCGGCTTTGATCGGCCTCGTTGCCGACGGTTATGGCCTCACGGTCGGCCTTGGCGTACCGGTACTGGTCGTGCTGCTCGCTGCCTCAGGGACTCGCGCCGTGCGTGCGTATCGGTGATGCGTGTTCATTGTCCGCGCCCTGAGGATCGAGATGCTGGCTGCACGGCGGGGTGTGCTGCCCTGCACCGCGTCCACCTCGTCCACCGTGTCCGCGGTGCGCAGAGGCCGCAGGCCGCCGGGCAGTCAGCTCCTCGCGGATCGCCCGCCCGCGGCGTCGGAGTGTTGGTTAGGGTGGCAAGCAGGGACTGATTCCGATGCCTTTGGCCAAGGTGAGGGACGGGCTGGTGAGCTCGGGGCCGCACAGGCTGACGGCTCCCGCGCGGGCCAGGTCGGACACGACGGGGGGCTCGTTGGTGGGGAGTTGGCGCCAGCAGAAGCCGAAGCCCGCGCCGACCAGCGCCCAGTGGCGTTGGATCGCTTGGCCGGAGCGGACCCGGAAGTCGGCCCAGCCCGGTCCGCGCTTGACGTGTGTCGATCCGCCGTTCGCTGACCGGCTCGTGACCCCACAGTGACCGGCCCCCCGGCGCCCCCGGCGCTGCCGCCGTCGCTGCGCGCGTGGCTCGGGCTGATCGCCGCCCTCGCCGCGCTGGTGGTCCTCGTGCTCGGGGTCCTGTACGTCGGCCACAGCGAGCCCGGCAGTGTGGACAGATGGATCATCCAGCCGACGGCGGAGAGTGTGCGGCCGCCGTGGCGGCGCGTCGCTCTGGCCACGGACTTCCTGGGGGAACCCGCCGGAGCGGCGGTGCTGGTCGTGGCCGCCGTGGCGGGCTGCCTGCTGCTGCGGCAGTCTCGTGCGGCGGTGCTCGTCGTAGTCGGCGCCGTCATGACCGTGGGGACGACGACGCTGCTCAAGTCCCTGGTGGGACGCACCATCCACGGCGACGGGAATCTGTCCTATCCGAGCGGGCACACCGCCTTCGTCACCGCGCTCGCCCTCGTGGTGTCGCTGCTCGCGACCGGTCGGCTCGGCCTCGGCAGGACGGCCGGCACGTTACTCGTGCTCGCCGCGGCGCTGGTCGCCGGGGCCGCCATGGGCTGGGCGCAGGTCGCCCTGGGTGCCCACTACCCGACCGACGTCCTCGGCGGCTGGTGCACCGCGCTGGCGGTGATACCGGCGACCGCGTGGCTGGTCGACCGGATGGCCGACTCCCGTAGGCGGAATCGTTGCTGACGTCACGTCACGCCAGGCGGCGGAACGCGGGCTTTACCGGGCGCCCGGCCAGCCAGGGGGTGGGATCGGCGGCGTCCAGCGCCTTCCGGTACACCGCACACGCCTGGGCCACTGTGTCGACGGTGCGGTCGATGTCGGCGTCGTCAAGGGCGCTGCTCACCACGAACGACGGGGCGAGCACCCCGCCCGCGAGGAGCTGGCGCAGGAACAGGGTGCGGTACTGCTGCGATGGCTGCCGGTCCTCGTCGAGGGTGGCGAAGACCAGGTTGCTGGCCCGGCCCCGGACGACGATGTGGTCGCCTACACCCATGCTCGCCGCGGCGTCGCGGACACCGGCGGCCAACCGCTCGCCGAGGGCGTGCAGCCGCGCGGTGATGCCCTCCTCGACGTAGGTGGTTTGCACGGCCATCGCGGCGGCCAGGGAGTGCGTTTCCGCACCGTGCGTGGTGGACAGCAGGAACACCCGGTCGTGGGAGTGGCGCAGCCCGCCCCGCTCCATGAGAGCGCGTCGCCCGGCCAGCGCGGAGACGGCGAACCCGTTGCCCAGCGCCTTGCCGAACGTGGAGAGGTCGGGGACGACGCCGTACAGGCCCTGAGCGCCCGCCTCGGACCAGCGGAAGCCGGTGATCATCTCGTCGAAGACCAGTACGCAGCCGTGCCGGTCGGCCAGCTCGCGCAGCCCGGCGAGGTACCCGGGATCGGGGACTCCCCTGCTCGAACCAAGTTGAGAGCTTGGGGAAGGCTCGGTGTGACCGACGGGTTCGAGGATCAGGCAGGCGACCTCGTCCTGGTACCGGGTGAGCATCTCATCGGTGGCGGCCAGGTCCCCGTAAGGGAACGCCACGGTGAGCTCGGTGGTCGACGCCGGGACACCGGCGGACATCGGTGTGGTGCCGATGAACCAGTCGTCGACGGAGAAGAACGGCTGGTCGCCGCAGATGGCCACCCGCGGGCGCCCGGTCACGGCGCGGGCGAGGCGTACCGCGGCGGTGGTGACGTCGGAGCCGTTCTTCGCGAACTTCACCATTTCGGCGGTCGGCACGGTGGCCAGGAAACGTTCCGCGGCCTCGACCTCCACGATGGACGGCCGGACGAAGTTGCCGCCGCGGTCGAGTTCCCGCCGCACCGCCTCGATCACGCGTGGGTGGGCGTGGCCGAGGCTGACCGACCGCAGGCCGGAGCCGTATTCGACGTAGCGGTTGCCGTCGATGTCCCACACGTGGGCACCGCGGCCGTGGCTGATGACCGGGGCCAGGTGCTCGGGGTACTGGTCGTCGCCCTTGGCGTAGGTGTGCGCGCCCCCGGGGATCATGGCGTGCAGCCGCTCGTTCGCCAGCCGCGAGCGGGGCAGCTGGAACTCTTCGGTGCCTACCGTGTCTTCGGTGTCCACGCCGGCCTCAACTCTCCCTCTGCTGCAGGACCTCGGTCAGGCTCGGCGCCTCCCGGTCCCCCGGGGACATCGATGTGACCGGCAGCGGCCAGGGAATGGCGAGCGCCGGGTCGTCGAAGGCGATCGTCACGGCCTCGGCCGGATCGTGCGGGCGGTCGATCCGGTACGAGACGTCGGCGGTTTCGGTCAGCGCCTGGAAGCCGTGCGCGCACCCCGCCGGGATGTACAGGGTCACCTGCGTCTCGCCGGACAGCTCGAAGAAGGCCCGGTCGCGGTATGTCGGGGAGTCCGTCCGCAGGTCCACGACGACGTCGAAGATCCTCCCGTACGAGCACCGCACCAGCTTGGCCTCGCCGGCGCCGGAGCGCAGGTGCATGCCGCGCAGCACGCCCCGGGCCGAGCGGGACACGCTGTCCTGGACGAAGGTGTCCGGGTCGAGGCCCACCGAGCGGACCACGTCAGCGTCGAAGGTGCGGCAGAAGAAGCCGCGTTCGTCGGCGTACGGCGTCGGCTCGAACAGGTACGCGCCGGCGATGGCCGGGATTCCGGTCGCCTTCATGGAGCCTCCCGCATGGCGTGGGAGTGGGTGTGGTCGGTCGCCGGGAACAGGGCCGCGGTCAAGGCGGTGAACTGCTGCTCAAGGCGCCGGGCGGCGACCAGGTTCCGCTCGGTGAGGGTCCGGCGTAGCTCCGCCGATCGCTGCTCCAGCGTCCGGAACTGCTCAAGCAGCCGGTCGGCGTCGACCTCACGAGCCGGGTGGCAGTACGCGTCCAGCCCCATCTGAGCCATGAGCGCGTCGCACTTCGCCGCATAGCTGAGTGCGAGCGTCGGCGTGCCGGCCTTCAGCGCGCAGATCAGGTTGTGGTACCGGGTCGCCACCACGGTGTCGGCAGCCGCCATCTCCTTCATCAGGTCGGCCAGCGAGGACGCCTCGGCAGCGGTGACCAGTGGCGAGTCCACCGCGTCGAGGATCGCGGCGACCACCGGCACGTCGACCTCGTCGCCGGTGAGCAGCCGGACCGGCCTGCCGTCCTCGACCAGCGCGCGGACGAAGCGGGTCGTCCCGTCGAGGTAGCGCCGGTGGATCTCCCCGGCCCGGGCGCGGTCGTCGTTGCCGCCGTGGAAGGCCATGACGCCGACGCAGACCGGGCCCGGCGGGCCCGCGGGCGCTTCCCCAAGCTCTCCGAGAGGCTCTCCGACAGGCTCCGAGCAGGGGATACCCCATTCCGTCGGCGTCGGCGTCGGCAGGGCGAAGGCGAGGTCCGGGTAGACCTCGTCGCGCGCGGTGTCCACGCCCATCGCCCGCATCGCGTCGCGGGACAGGACGTCCCGGTACGACCGGTACGTGGCCAGCCGCGCCGACCAGCGCACCAGGGCTCGGGTAGGCCGGCGGCCGATCGCGGCGGCGCCGACACTGACCAGCGCGACCCGGGTGCCAAGCAGCCGGCCGGTCGCGCAGAGCAGGAACAGCGAGTACGGGAAGCCCCACGGCCGCAGCGGCAGCGTGGCCTCCAGGACGCCCATGCCCGGCACGATCACCACGTCGTGGCGGCGCACCCAGGCGGCGGTGCGGAAGGCGTCGACGAGTTTGCCCAGGCCCTTCGCCGCGATCGCGCCCGTACGCGACGCGGTCCGGTACTCCCCGCGGTACCAGTGCAGCCGCGTCGCGGGGACCCGGTACCGCGTCGCGACGACTTCGGGTCCGCCGCACAGCGCGTCCACGACCGCCCCCGGGTGCGCGGCGCGGAGGTACCCGAGCACGGCCTCAAGCGACCCGTCGTTGCCGAGGTTGCCGGAGCCGAGCAGGCCGAACACCCCGACGCGCACCGGAGCCCCGTTCGCGGACTTCATGCCTGCCTGCCCTCACGGCCGGCGACGAGGGCGTCGACGGAGACAGAGAGCCGGCCCGGGTCGACCGGGGCGCGGTCCTCGACCCGTTCACCGGCGCCCGGCCGGACCCGGCTGGCCATCCATGCGACCAGGTGGCGGTAGCACGCGCGCCGGTCGGCCGGGGACAACGGCGCCCGCCGGATCGCCGCGACGAACCCCCAGACGTACTCGGCGAGCAGCCGGGGCGTCGGGTGCAGCGGGCCTGCCCGGCGCGGGTCCAGGTTGACGCACCGGGAGCGCTTGCCCGGGTTCGCCCGCTCGGCGCGGGTGGGGTGGTCACGGCGGAAGTACAGCAGCTCCGGCACCTGGTGGAAGGGCCCGTGCAGGGCGATCTCGGCGACGAACGTGCGGTCCGCGTGGTGGTAGCTGTCGTGCGGCTTCACCTGGCGCAGCACGTCGGCCCGCATCACCCCGTAGAAGTCGTCGCCACCGGGCTCGAACAGCAGACTGCGGAAGCGCTCCGGCGGGTGCGGCGAGTCGGTGGCGAGCCCGTACTCGTACGGGACCTTCACCTGGCCGTCGCCGTCGATGACCGCCTGGCCGCTGTGCGCGAGGATCACCTCAGGCCGCCCGTCCAGCGCCTCCACGCAGCGCCGCAGCAGGTCCCGGGCGTACAGGTCGTCGTGTGAGGCCCACTTGAACAGCTCGCCGTGGCACTCGGTGAACACATGGTTGTGGTTCGGCGCGGCGCCGACGTTCCGGGGCAGCCGTAGGTACCGGATACGAGAGTCCCGCGCGGCGTACCGGCGGCAGATGTCCTGGGTCCCGTCGGTCGAGGCGTTGTCGGAGATGACCAGCTCGAAGTCCTCGTAGGTCTGGCCGAGCAGGGCGTCGAGCGCCTCGGCGAGGTACTCCTCGCCGTTGTACACGGGCAGTCCGATGCTCAACCGGGGTAAGCGGCGCAACGCGGTCATGGCGTCCTCACTTCGCGGATGGGGTTCTGGTGGCGCTCGCGCAGGGCGGACCGCAGGTGCAGCCACCACACGGCCGAGCCGCCCACGGTCGCGGCGGCGACGCCCCAGGCCGAGCCGACCGTGCCGGCCACGGCCGCCCCGCCGAGCCCACCGCCGACGTAGCAGGCGGAGGCGAACAGCTGGGAGCGCAGACTGCGTCGGGCCGCGCCGAGCGCGCGCAGCCCGGCCGCCGCGCCGACGCCGAGGCCGGCGCCCGCGACGCCGAGCGTGGCCGGAACGATGAGCTCCGAGGCGGAGTGCCAGACGCCATCGAGCACGAGCTCGCCGGCCCGGTCCGGCACCAGCAGCAGCGCCGCGCCCCAGAGCAGCGCGGCGACGGCCTGTGCTGCGCTGAGCAGGAGGCAGAACATGCCAAGGCGGTGCGGGGCCCGCCGCAGCACCCGTGCCGCCTCCGCGACGGTGACCAGCGAAAGACCCATCAGCACAGCGAGGAAGGGGCCGAGCAGGAGCTCGGCGCCCCGGGTCACACCCACCGCGCTGACCCCGACGATCGCGCCGAGTCCGTACGCCCGCAGCTGGCTCGCGCCGCTGACGCAGGTGTTCTCGACCAGGTACCGGTAACCGAGGTCGCGGTGCTCGCGAACCCACTGGCGCGCTCCGGTCATGTGGGGCCGGATGCCGGACTGGAGGCAGCCGTACCCCGCGGCCACGGCGGCGGACGCGCCCCAGGCGAGCAGATATGCGGCCACGCTGCCCACGCGGGCCGCCACCACCATGGCCGGGACGAGCGCGACGCCCCACACGAGGTCGTTGACGAACGCCTTCCGCCCGGTGCCGGCGGCGAAGAACGAGTACCGCCAGGCGTCCTGTAACAGCAGTGCGGGGAGCACGACGCCGAGGCAGGCGAACGCGGACCCCACGCTGCCGCCGAGAGCAAGGCCGATCACCAGACACGCCGCGCCGAGGGCGGCACCGACGCCGAGCGCGGTACCCGACGACCGGGCCACCGCCGTGCGCCAGGACGCGGTCGGCACGCCGCTGAAGCGCACCACGAGCGGGTCGGTGGCCAGCCCGCGGGAGACGCCGAGCACCACGCCGTAGGTCACCCAGGCCAGGCTGAAGACGCCGAACGCGGCCAGCCCGAGCGAGCGTGCCACGTAGATCCCCACCGCGAAGTTGGTCATGCTGGAGGCCGCCTGGTCGGCCAGTCCCCAGGACAGCCGGCCGACGATGGCCCGCTTGGCGGTGGGCCGGGCCTGTCTGGCCGGGGCCGGTGCCGTCGTGTTCTCCCCCTCGGTGGTCATCGGCGTCATGCCTTGATCAGCCCGGCGTCGTGCAGGGCGTCGGCCGCGGCGGCGACGGTGCCGAACGGCAGCCCGGACCGCTCGGCGACGTCCAGCAGACTGTGCTCGCCGTCGGAGAGGCTGAGCATCCAGAGCATGGCCATCTGGGCCTGCTTCGCGTCGCTGCGGCCGCCGACCGCGTCGTACAACCCGCGTCGGCCCAGCTGTGGTTCGCCGTAGGGGCTGAGGTTGAGGTACCGCCGGTTGCGGTCCAGGACGGCGAATGCCTCGCGGCAGACGGCGAGAGTGTCCGCCATCGCCTCCGGGGAGACGAAGTCCAGGTTGTCCGCCGAGGTGTGGTATTCGGGGTAGCCGGCGTACGGGGTCCGGCTGAGCGAGCCCACGCCGAGGTCGAACCCGGGCGAGCAGAACTGCCGCTCGTCGTAGCCGTATGGAGTGAACTCGGTGACGTGGTGCGGGCGTTCGGAGGCGGCCAGCACATGTCGCATCACCCGGTCGATCTCCGCGTCGCCGCGCCTGCTCTGCTTGTACGTCAGCCGTCCCGGGTCGCCGGCGCAGGCCAGCACCAGACCGTGCTTGACCCGTTCCATCCGCTCCGCGTTGCGGGCCAGCCAGGTGATCGCCCCGATGGTGCCGGGCGCGAACAGGAACCGGTAGGTGTACCACGGCGTTCTCTCCGCCAGCTCTTGGGCCAGGAACGTCGCCACCGCGATGCCCGCCAGGTTGTCGTTGGCCAGCGACGGGTGGCAGACGTGGCAGGAGACGATCACCTCGTCGGGGACCTGCCCGGGGACCACGTGCTCGGCGTAGGTGAGGTGGCCATCGGTGAGTGTGGAGTCGATGCGCACCTCGTACTCGCCGTCCGGCATCGCGTCCAAGGTCTCCTGGGCCAGGCAGAATCCCCATTCCGGTCGGTAGTAGCTGGTGCGGTACGGCACCCAGGCCGGGTGGTCCGGCAGGGTGTGCAGGTGTCCGCGCAGCTCGGCCAGCGGCATGGTCGCCGACACCGGCACGCTGTAGCCGAGCACGTGCAGGCTGGACGCGGCGAAGTCGACGACCCGGTTGCCGGCGGTGTCGGCGATGTACGCGTCGCGGATGTTCCACTCCTGCGGCACCGTCCAGTCGAGCACCCGCGTCCCGGTCGGCACCTCGTGCACCTGAAGCGGAACGTACTCGCCGACGATCTCCAGGGTGGCGCGCACACCGCCCCCGGTGATGCTCCGGCACAGCGGGTACAGCCGCTCCACCAGCGCGTGCATCCGCTCGCCGGTCGCGGTCACCGGCGCCACCGCAGGGTGTCGTCGACGGCACCGGCGTCGGACGCCGCGCGCAGCACGGCAAGCCGGGTGAAGCGTCGCTCGAAGTCCTCCCGGGTCAGCCCGTGTTTCCGGTAGGCGTCGGCGAGTTCGAGCGCGCCCTGCTTCACCGTCCACTCGCAGTCGAAGCCGTCCGCCGCGGCGCGGAACCGGGAGAAGTCCACCCGGTACGACCGCGGATCGGCACCGGTCTCCCCGGTGATCACCACCCGCGAGCCGGACACCGCCTCGGCGACCTGCTCGGCGATCTCGGCGACCGTGACGTTGTTGATCTCACTGCCGATGTTGAACGCCCGGTCGTGCACCGCTTCCCGTGGCGCGGTCAGCGCGGCCGCGAAGGCCCGTGCGATGTCGGCGGCGTGCACCAGCGGGCGCCAGGGGGTGCCGTCGGAGAGCACCAGCACCTCGCCGGACAGGAGCGCGTGGCCCACCAGGTTGTTCAGCACGATGTCGGCGCGCAGCCGGGGTGAGTAGCCGAAGGCGGTGGCGTTGCGCATGTACACCGGACTGAAGTCGCCGTCGGACAGCGTGTGCAGGTCGTCCTCGACCCGCACCTTGGACTCCGCGTACGGCGTCACCGGGCGCAGCGGGGCGTCCTCGGTCACCAAGTCCGCCGAGCCACCGCCGCCGGCGGCGCCGTAGACCGAGCACGTCGACGCGTACAGGAAGCGCCGCACTCCGGCGTCGCGGGCGAGCCGGGCCAGCCGCACGGACGCGTGGTGGTTGATGTCGTAGGTGAGGTCCGGCGCCAGCGATCCCAGCGGGTCGTTGGACAGCGCGGCCAGGTGGATCACGGCGTCCACCCCGGCCACGTGTTCGGCTGTGACGTCGCGCAGGTCCACCCGATGCCCCATGGGGGCACCGCCCACAGGCGCGCCAGCGCCGACTGGGGGAGGGTCGGCGGGTGGCGGGCCAAGGACGCAGTCGGCGAACAGGCCGGCGTCAAGACCGACGACCTCGTGCCCGGCGGCCGTGAGGACCGGGGCCATCACGGTGCCCAGGTAGCCCTGGTGTCCGGTCAGCAGTACGCGCAAGGTTCATCCCCCCAGAGTGAGCGTGAGTTTGGTGACGGCGAACGCCTCGGCGTAGCGCGCGTGGCATTCGATGCCGCGGATGCGTGCGAGACCGAGGAAGGCCTCCCGGTCGTACCAGGGCCGGTGCCGTTGCGAGGGGTAGTGCTCCCGCAGCAGCCGCACCTTCCGTTCGGCGATCTCCGGCGACAGCGGCTGGTACGCCGCCGGACGGCCGAGGTCGCCGTCCCACTTGACGATCTCGTAGCCGAGCACGAGGTGGTCGCGGAATGCGGTGGTCATCAGTTTCGCCAGGCCGCGGTGGTCCTGGTGGGCGTCCTCGGTACGCGGGGCCAGTACGAGATCCGGCTCGGTCCGCTCGCGCAGCTCCTCGATTGCGGCCTTGGCCTCCTCCCACTGCGCGGGCAGCCGGCCGTCCGGCAGCTTGAGCACGGTCAGCCGCAGGTCGGCGCCCGGGCAGAAGGCGGTGAGCGCGGCCTGCTCCTCCTGCTCCCGCTCGCCGCCACCGCCGGAGAGCACCAGCGCGTCGATGCGGATACCCGGGTGCGCGAGGCACATCGTCAGCAGCGTGCCGCCGGCGCCGATGGCGATGTCGTCGCAGTGCGCGCCTACCGCGACGAGCCGCTCCAGGCGGCAGGGCCCGAGCCGGATCACGCGGTCCTCGTTCCGGCGCCGACCCTGCCGCCGGTCACGCTCGCCCCCGCGCCGTCCCGTTCCCACACGGCCCACGGGCGGTCGCCCCGGGCGTACGCGTCATCGAGCGCGGCCCGCTCCTTCACGGTGTCGGTCGGCTTCCAGAAGCCGCGGTGCCGGTACGCCACCAACCGGCCGCGCTTGGCCAGTCGGGCGCATCCGTCAGCGACCAGGTCCCCGTTCTCCGGGATGTGGTCGAAGACCTCCTGGCGGAGCACGAAGTAGCCGCCGTTCTCCCACAGCGGCAGTTCGCTCACCGCGGTGATGCCCCCCACCAGGCCGTCCTCGCCCAGGTCCACACAGTGGAACGAGGACTGCGGCGGCACCACCATCATCGACGCACCGGCGTCGCGTCGGGCGAACCGGTCGATCATCTCCGGCAGCGGGGCGTCGGTGAGTACGTCGGCGTAGTTGGCGAGGAACATCTCGTCGCCGTCCAGGTGGTGCCGCACCCGGCGCAGCCGCTCCCCGATCGGTGACTCGATGCCGGTCTGCACGAACGTGATCGTCCACGTGGCGATGTCGGTGGACAGCAGCTCGGTCTGCCCGTTGCGCAGCACGAAGTCGTTGGACGTCGTCTCCTCGTAGTTGAGGAAGAAGTCCTTGATGTGGTGCGCCCCGTATCCGAGACACAAGATGAACTCCTTGTGCCCGAAGGACGCGTAGTAGCGCATGACGTGCCAGATCAGCGGCCGCGGGCCGACCATCGCCATCGGCTTGGGCATGTCGTCGGACGTCCCGTTGCGCATCCGCAGCCCGTAACCGCCGCAGAACAGTACGACCTTCATGGCTTGACCTCGACAATGCTCAGTTCCGGGATGGGAAAGACCAGCCGGCCGCCCCAGGAATGCACGAAGGACAGCTGCTCGACCAGCTCGGCCCGCAGGTTCCACGGGAGGACGAGCACGTAGTCCGGTCTGTCGGCGGCTATCCGCTCGGGCGGCAGGATCGGGATGCGGGTGCCCGGGGTGAACCTGCCGTGCTTGTAGGGGTTGCGGTCGACCGTGTACGGGAGCAGGTCGGGCCGGATGCCGCAGTGGTTGAGCAGGGTGTTGCCCTTGCCCGGGGCTCCGTAGCCGACGACCGTCTCGCCGCGCTCGGCCGCCTCGATGAGGAACCGCAGGAGGTCCCGGCGCACCTTGGCCACCCGAGCGGAGAACTCGGTGTACCCGGCCAGCTCCTGTAGCCCGGCGGCCTTCTCCCGGTCAAGGACGTCGGCCACCCTTCCCCAAGCTCCCGGCTTCCCCCCCGGCCTTCGGCCGGGAGAGGCCCCCGGAGCAGGGGAGACTCCATCGGCCGGCTCGCCGGCCACCTCGGTCGGCCGGGCCCACAGCCGGATGGAGCCGCCGTGCGTGGGCAGCAGCTCGACGTCCACGAGCGTGAGTCCGCCGCTCGCCAGCGCCCGGGTCGCGGACGCTACCGTGTAGTACTGGAAGTGCTCGTGGTAGATGGTGTCGTACTGGTTCTCCTCGATCAGGGTCAGCAGGTGCTGCACCTCGATGGAGACCCAGCCGTCGTCGGCGACCAGGGCGCGCAGCCCCCGGGTGAACCCGACCACGTCGGGGATGTGCGCGTACACGTTGTTGGCCACGACCAGGTCCGCCGGGCCGTTCTCGGCGCGGACGGCCGAGCCGGTGGCCGGGTCCAGGAACTCCGTGAGCGTGGGCACACCCGCGTCCCGCGCCGCGGCGCCGACGTTCACCGACGGCTCGATGCCGAGGCAGCGGACCCCGCGGTCCACCATGTGCCTCAGCAGGTACCCGTCGTTGCTCGCGACCTCGACCACGAAGGCTTCCTTCTCCTTGGAGTCGAGACCCAGCCGCTGTATGGCGTCGGCGACGAACGTGCGCGCGTGCTCGAACCAGGAGGTCGAGTAGGAGGAGAAGTACGCGTACTGCGTGAACGTCTCCTCCGGGGTGATCAGCGGAGGGATCTGCGCGAGCCAGCAGTCGGTGCAGACCCGCAGGTGCAGCGGGTACGCCGGCTCCGGTTGGTCCAGTTGGTCCGCGGCGAGAAAACTCTCGCATGGCGGGGTCGCTCCAAGATCGACGACGCTTGCCATCGCCGCCGAGCCGCAGAGTCGGCATCGTGTCATCTACTGCCCCCATCCCTGCCCGCGCGGGTGCTCCGCCGCGAGCCAGTGCTTCCGTCCCCTACCGGCGGCGGGCTGTCCCCGCCGCCGGACCGACCCGCGATCGCGGTGCGGTATCCCTCCACCAGGCGCTCAAGACCGATGGCCGGGCTGAACCCCTGCTCGTAACGGCGCCGGGCCGCCTGGCCCATCTCCCGGTTGCGCTCCGACCCGGAGGTGATCCGGCGCAGGCACGACGCGAGCGAGGCGACCTCGCCCGGCTGGTGCAGCAGCCCGGTCACCCCGTCCTCGACGAGTTCGACGAAGGCGCCGTGACCGGCGGCGACGGCCGGGACCCCCGCCGCCATCGCCTCCACGACCACCAGGCCGAACGCTTCCAGCCACGTCGAGGGAGCCACCACGGCGATCGACCCCGCGATGACCTGCCGGCACTGCGCCGGGTCGTACAAGCCGACGCAGCGCACGTCGTCCCGGCCCGCCGCCCAGGCGGTCACCTCTGGCTCCAGTGGCCCCGCGCCGGCGACCACGAGCGGCACGCCCACCCCGCCGTCCGCGGCGATCTCGTCCCACGCGGCCATGAGCAGCCGCACGCCCTTGGCCTCCGCGAGTCGGCCGAGATAGAGCAGATGCTCGCCGGCGCCCGATCGGCGGGCGTCCGGCTCTGGCACGAAGTTGTGCTTCACCGCCAGCCGCTCGGCCGGCATGCCGGCCCGCACCAGGACATCGCGCTGCGCCGCGGAGATGCAGAAGAACCGCTCCACGCCGGACCACCACCGCCGCCGGTTGACCGACAGGCTGACCGCGAGCGGCACCGTCGCCAGCCGGGAGCCGCGGTAGCAGCCGTGCCGGACGGCGGGCAGCGGCGCGGAGCCGACGCACTCGGTGCACGGCCGGCCGTCCCGCTGCAGTGTGCCGGGCGGGCAGACCTGGGTGTAGTTGTGCAGCGTGGCGACGGCGGGCACGTCGGCGTCGGCGCAGGCGGCCAGCACCGCGGGGGACAGGAGCGGGAAGACGTTGTGGACGTGCACCACGTCCGGCCGCTCGGTGCGCAGCCGGGCGGCGAGCTCCGCGCGGACCGCCGGGTTCCACGGCACCAGCAGCGGCAGCGCGGCCTTGCCCAGCAGGGACCGGGCGGCGATGTCGTCGCTGCGCCGCTCGAACACCTCGACCCGGTGGCCGGCCGCGCGCAGCAGCTCCACCTCCTGGTCGACGACCTTGTTCTCCCCGCTCGGCTGCGCCGAGGAGTAGCGGTTGTGCACCACGAGGACGTGCATGCTTGAGGTCATCTCCGATCCTGGGCCCATCGCGGGATATGTGGCCGGGGGACTGCGGGCGCCGAGAGGGGCGTGGCCGCGGCAGGTGCCGCCAGCAGCGAGGCCGCCAGGGCCAGATGCAGCAGATACGGCGAGGCGTCACCAAGACCGGCCTCGGTGTACGACGCGATCGCGCAGTAGCTGATCAGGAAGATCGCGCAAGCCCTGGCCAGTGACGGTGGCCGCAGCAACGCGACGCCGCCCAGCACGATGATGACCGCCGCCACGAGGGCGACGCCGGTCCAGCCCTGCTCGTGGTAAACGGCCAGCCAGCTGTTGTCGATCGGCAGCCCGCCGAACGACTTGTCGCCCAGGCCCATGCCGAACAACTTCTCCCCGGTCGTCCGGGGTGCTGCCAGCAGGGCGTCCCAGACCTTGGCCCGGCCGGTGAGGCTGGTGAGGTGCTCCTGGTCCTGTCCGCGCAGGAACCACGCCCGTAGGGCGGGGGCGAACCCCACCGCGGCCACCGTGGCGCACAGCACCGCCCAGGCGAAGAACCGGCGGGCGGCGGCGCTGGTCAGGATGAGCGAGCCGATCGCCAACGCCAACCCGATGAGCAGGCCGAGCGTGGCCGTCCGGGTATGGGTCAACGCGAGCAGGATGAGTGAGGGCACGATGATGACCGCCGCGCTGGCCCTGTCGGTCCGGCGGCCCAGGACGAGCAGCACGGTGAGCCCGATGATCACCGCGGCGTACTGTCCGATCTGCGGCGGGGTGAGCGGCCACAACGCGCCGACCAGCCGCCCGCCGTAGAGCTCGGGCATGGCCGCGCCCGGTGAGACGACCGCGCCGGCGGCGACCGAACCGAGCACCGCGAAGTACATCCGGATGTGGTGCCGGACGAACGTCAGGCTGCCGTCCCACCAGCGGCTGAGCAGCCACAGCGTGCCGACGAAGAGAGCCAGCCGGGCGCAGCGGAACAGCGCGCCGAACCCGGACTCCAGTTGCACGCTGGAGATCACGCTCGGCACCAGCAGCAGGGTGAGCAGGAACACGAAGGCGCTGGCCCGGACGCGCAGCCGGAGATTGAGTGCGAGCGCCAGCGTGAACGCGGCGAGCAGCGCGCCCATGGTGACGATCTGGATGAGGGAGCGGGGCAGCGGGATGATGGTCTTCGCCCCGGCGGAGCCGAGCGTGTTGAGGATCAGCAACCCCCAGACGATCCCGACGAGCTTCGGTGTGCCGGCAGGGCGCGGTTCGGCGCCGGGCCGCGTGCCCGCCGTGTCCGGTCCGCCCGGCAGCCCACCGCGCCGCAGGTCCCCGCCCATCTCAACCACCGGCCCGTGGGTCGAGGGTGCTGCCCGCGTCTTGCTCATACGGCGTGCCCTGCCACTGCCCGAAGTCGAGCACCCGGCTCGGGTCGTGGGCGACGAATGTCCATGGTCCGAGGTAGACGTTGTCGTGCCAGCGGTTGTGCTGCTTGTGGGTGATCGCCTCGGCCACCCGCTCGCCCTTGTACGGCGACCAGTGCGGATAGGTGCCGTAGTTGGCCAGCACCGCCATCCGGTCGCACTTCACCGTGCACTTGACGACGGACTTGTCCAGCACGAAGCGGTTGGCGCGGATGTCCACCCGCTGGGTCTTCCACCGGCAGTCGGCGTAGAGCGGCGCGGTGGCGATCGCCGGCCGCGCGCAGCGGTCGGTGTCCCGCACCAGTGGCGTGCAGTCACCGGAGGAGGTGTTGGCCGGGCTGTTGCAGAACCGGTCGGCGTTTTCCCACAGGGTGATCCCGGACCAGTTGTTCTCCAGCACGTTCCGGTAGACCTCGATCTTGTCCGTGCGGGCTCGGACGCGTGGTTCGCCGCCGGACTCGGACAGGTAGATGGTCGCGTACGGGAAGTTGTCGCCGCGGTCGGCGTATTTGCGGCCCTCGACCCAGTTGTTCCGCCGGATCGTGTTCTTCCGGATGACCGCGTTGTAGCTGGTCTCGTAGATCAGCGCGGCACCGTCGTTGGCTTCGAGCACGTTGTCCTCGATGCGGAAGTCGTTGTTGTTGGTGTCCGCCCATAACCCGACTCCGCGGTTGTCGTGCACCCAGTTGCCGCGTATGTCGGCGCCGTTGACGGCCCAGAACTTGACGCCTCCGGTGCAGCCGCAGCCCGGCCGCCGCCGCTCCCAGTCGCCGCGGTTGTTGCCCACGATCTCGTTGCCCTCGACCACCAGGCCGCGGAGAGGGCCGGTGCCCTTGTACGCGTTCATGCCGTACTGGCCGTTGCCGCGCAGGCAGCTGGCGCGGACCCGCTGGCGGGCACCGGCCATCAGCCCGGCGCCGGAGTTGTACTGGATCTTCGCGTGCTCGATCACCCATCCGTCGGCCGAGTCATGGTTGACCACGCCCTCGTCATGCGGCGCGACGAAACCCTGCACGGTCAGGTGGCGGATGGCGATGTCGCGGGCCGTACCGCCGAACGCGTACTGGTTGGTCTTCCGGCCGTCGAGCACCGCGCCCGGCGCGCCGAGGTAGCGGTTCCCCTTCTTGGGGATGACCTGGGCGTGGCGCTCCGGCTTGAGCCTGTGCCTGCCCGGTCGAAGCCAGAACGTGGTGTCCGGGGGGCTGCTCCGGGTCTTCGCAGCCAGGTCACCGACCACCGCGGGGTCGACCGTCACCGCGTCCGCCGGCGCCTTGGCCGGCCCGGCCGCAGGCTTGGCGCACACCCGGGCCACGGACCGGGTGTCGGACGCGGATGGCGCAACGGTCGGTTCCGCCCGGGCGCCCGGTGAGCTCACACAACCGGTCGCCAGCAGGGCCAGCGCCGCCACCGGCAACGGCCCCTTCCGCCACTTGATCCCCACGCGTTCTCCCTAGCCCCGGAACCTGAGTACGGTGGTGAACTCCTCGGCGCCATCGGTGAAGCCGGTGCCGACCAGCGCTGTGGTGGGTTCCTTGCGCCCGAAGCCGGCGGAGTACCAGCCCAGAATGGGGTATCCCCTGCTCGAAGAGCTTGGGGAAGGGTCGCTCTCGCCGCGATGCGCCCCCCAGCACAGCTGCCCGGGCAGGTCGAGCACCGCGGACCGGTCCTCGCCGTCCCGGGTCCAGGTGAGCACCGCCCGGTTCCCCACCAGGTCCGCGGCGATCGCAGGACCGAGGTGGAACGCCAGAAGCACGGCCCGGCGCGGACTGTGTTGGCCGCGGATCTCGTCAACCACCCGCAGCTCCTTGGCTGAGGCGGTCAGCTCCACCCGGCGGCGGTGCACGGAAGGCTGGTAACCGTCGTGCTCGGCGCACCAGCGGGCCGTCCCCCCGTCGGAGGCGTCGGATGTGTCCGCGACCAGGACGCGGCTGCGGGCATGCCGGGTCCACAGGAACGGGCCGCCGGAGACGGACTGGTCACCGCCGTCCAGCCGCAGGGTGTTGTGGCCCAGGGTCGACCGGAAGTACTGCCGCCACTCGGGCTGCCCGTGGTAGCAGAACGTCCCCGGGTCGGCGAGCACGTCGACCCCGTCGTGCCGGACCTCTACGGACAGCGCGTCCGCGTGGGCATGCGCGGCGATGGACAGGAACCCGTGCGGACCACCGTCGCAGCGGCACCAGATCTCCGCGGGACCGCGCAGGATGGTCAGCCCCGCGTCGGCGAAGTGGGCCGGTCGGCTAGCCGGGCGGGTCACGGCCGGTGCGGTTCCATGGTCCGAGTACGGCCGGATCAGCGCGGCCAGCAGCGGTGTGCGCACATCGGTGCCGGTCACCGTCGGCCACCAGGCGAGCCGGCCGAACACGGCGTCCCCGGTGGCCAGCAGCGAGGCCCAGCGGTCGGTGCCCGCGCCGTCCACGACCAGACCGTGCCCGTCGTCCGCGTCCCCCTGGCGCGGCGGTCGTAGCCGGCTGTCCACGATGGCGGCGAGCGCGTCGGTCATCCGCAGCAGCACCAGCCGGATCGACGCGGGGACCGGCACACCGGCGGCATCCGCCTCGGCCACCGCGGCCAGGCCGAGCTCCAGCACAAGTCCGTGATACTCGGTGGCCAACTCGCGGTTGAGGCCGGAGTCGAAGGTGTTGCCGCGCAGATGCCGCTCCAGCGACCGCAGCGCGCCGGCTCGCCAACGCGCCGAGGAGGGGAACCACCCGAACGCGCAGGCCGCGGCGAACTGTCCGGCGGCCTCGGCGACGGCGTGGTTGTTCGCCGAGGACCCCCGGCTGGGGAAGGCGGCCAGCCAGCGCTGGTGGTGCCAGATCTGGTTCAGCGCCACCGGGTTGTCCTCGAACAGCCCGGCCACGCCCGGCCAGCCGTCGAGCAGCCGGCGGACCCACACCCAGGACAGCAGCCGGACCCCCAGCTCGATACCGCTGATCCAGTGCACTCCGCGCAGCGGCGCGTTGGCCGCCCACCACCACCGCAGGTGCTCGGCCACTCGCTCGGCGTACCGCTCGTTCCCGGTGATCGCGTAGGCGGCGGCGAGCACGGTGAGGTACTGATGCCGGGACAGCTCCCAGATCTGCTTGATGTCCCCGACCGCGTCCTCGTTCCGGTACGGCACGTCGAAGGCGTAGCCCCACGGAGCCCGGCGCCCGGTCTTCGGGTCGTACCACCAGTCCGGGTCGGCCAGGTCGCCGCGCTCCACCCCGAAGTACTCGGCGTGCCCGGCCATCAGCCGGTCCGCCTCGGCGATGACGCGTTTCGCGGCGTCCGGTGGCACCGCGGCTATCTTCCCCGCGGGCAGCGCCGCGGTGAACCGGGCGCCGGTCACGCTCGGGCAGTCCGGCAGCGCCGACCGCCACCGCCGCCTGCGCACCGCGTCGCCCACCCGGCCGCCGACCTCCCGCGGTCCCATCCGGGACAGCCGCCGCAGATACCAGCCCGGCGCAGCGCTCATGGTCATCGCGTCCTCGCCAACGTCACCGGCGCGCCGCCGACCAGGCTGGCCCGCACAGCGAGGGTGGCCGCCGTGGTGGCCACCAGCGACTCCAGCGGCACCGGCATCGGCCCGCCGGTCCGTACGGCCGCGAGGAACGCGTCCAGCTCGGCGCGCTGGCCCTTGTCCCGGGCCTTGGGCAGCCGCGAGCTGACCCACCGCTTGCGGCGGCCGTCGTAGACAGCGGCTCGGACGAAGTCGTCGAGCCGCAGCGCGTGGCCGTCCGCGACCAGGTCCAGCGTCTCCTTGGGGAAGCCGGCCGGGCCGGTGGTGACGTAGCTGATGGTGGCGGTGGACCCGTCCGGGTAGCGCAGCACCACCTGAAGGTCACCGCTGTCCTCGTTGCGGGGCGTGGCGACCGCGTACACCGAGACCGGGTCGGCCGCGAGCAGCCAGCTCACCGTGTCGATGAAGTGCCCGCCCTCGCCGGCGAACCGCGAGCCCTCGGTGCCCTGTTGGAGGTACCAGCTGCCGTGCTCCAGCCGGCCCGCGTTGACCAGGTAGCGGACGCTCGCCGGACCGGTCCGGGCCCCGAACCGCTTCCTGGCCTCCTGCAGCATCGGTGCGAACCGGCGGTTGAAGCCCACCTGCACCCGGTCGTTGCCGGACTCCTCCACCGCCGCGAGCACGCCGGCCAGCTCGTCCTCGGTGAGCGCCAACGGCTTCTCCACGAACACCGCCTTGCCGGCCAGCAGCGCTCTGCGGGTCAGCTCAGCGTGCGAGCTGTGCCGGGTGACCACGAACACCGCGTCGATGGACGGGTCGCCGAGCATGGCGTCGAGATCGGTGGTCGCCTCGGCGAAGCCGAACTTCCGCTTCGCGTTGGCCGCCGACAGCGCCGTCGTGGTGACGACCTTGGCCAACTCGACGCCGTCGCGCTGTGCCAGGTGCGGCAGCAGCATCGACGTCGCGTAGTTTCCCGCGCCGGCGAACGCGAGGCGCACCGGCGCCTTGGCAGACCGGGCTGGGGTGGACACTCCGCCGCCGCGTCGCACCGCGGGCACGGCCACCGCCGGGGCCCCCGCTTCGGCTGGGTGTTCAGCGGGGCCGGGGTAGCGGAACAGTACGGCCACGGCCTTCAGGTCGCCGTCCTTCAGGCGCTGGTACGTCTCGACGGCGTCATCGAAGTCGGCGATGTGGGAGACCAAGGGCTCCACGTCGACGCGGCCGCGGGCGAGGAGATCGAGGAAACACGCCAGGTTGCGGCGCTCCGTCCAGCGCACGTAGCCGATCGGGTAATCGCGCCCCTCAAGCTCGTACTCCGGGTCGTAGCGTCCGGGGCCGTACGAGCGGGAGAACCGGACGTCGAGCTCTTTCTCGTAGTACGCGTTCCACGGCAGGTCCAGGCGGCACTTGCCGATGTCGACGACCCGGCCGCGGTCCCGGCTCAACCGGGCGGCCAGCTCGACGGGCTGGTTGCTGCCGCCGCCGGCGGCCAGGTACACCTGGTCCACCCCGTGACCCTCGGTGAGCTCGGCGACGGAAGCCTTCACGGCTGCGGACGCGGGATCACCGCAGGCCAAAGCGCCCAGTCGTTCGACGATTTCACCGCGCACCGGATCGGGGTCGACCCCGACGACGCGGACTCCCGAGGCGGTCAGCAGCTGCGCCACCAGCTGCCCGATCAGCCCGAGGCCGATGACCAGTGCCACGTCGCCGAGCTGTGACTCGCCACGGCGGACGCCCTGCAACGCGATCGACCCGACGGTGCCGAAGGCCGCGTGCCGCGGCGCGAGACCGTCCGGCACCCGGGCGTAGAGGTTCTTCGGCACCCAGTTCAGCTCGGCATGCAACGCGTGCTCATTGCCGGCGCACGCCACGAGGTCACCGACCGCCACATCGTCGATCCCGGTGCCGACCTGCTCGACCACCCCGCACAGCGAGTAGCCCAGCGGCGTGTAGGAGTCCAGCCGGTTGTTCACCTTGCGGTAGGTGGCGGCCAGCCCGTTGGTGGCCACGCTCTGCATGACCTTGGCCACCTGGTCCGGCCGGGAGCGGGCCTTGCCCACCATCGACATGCCGGCCTCGGACACCTTCATGAGCTCGGTCCCGGTGGAGATCAGCGAGTAGGCGCTCCGGACCAGCACGCCGTCCGGCTTGCACCCCGGCACCGGCACGTCGAGCAGCGCCAGCTCGCCACTCTTGTAGTTCTGCACAACCTGTTTCACCCAAGCTCCTCTTGTTTGTCCGTCAAGCCGCCTGGCTCTGACCGGAGCCAGAGGTCGCGCCGCGATACCAGTACTCAAGGGTCAGCACATGCCACAGATGCTTGGAGAAGTCCCGCTGCCCGGCGGCGTCCTCGGCGACCATCCGCGCCAGCGCGTCGCGGCGCAGGATGCCGGAACTGACGAGCACGCCGTCGTGCACCACCTCGCGCACCAGCGGTGCCAGATCCCGGCTCATCCAGGCCCGCAGCGGGGCGCTGAACAGGCCCTTGGGCCGGTAGGCGATCTCCCTGGGCAGGACCGAGACGGCCGCCTCCTTGAGGACGGCCTTGCCCTGCCGGCCGACGATCTTGCGATCGCCGGGCACGGCGAACGCCGCCTCGACCACCTCGACGTCCACGTACGGCACCCGCACCTCGGTCGACGCGGCCATGCTCGACCGGTCCGTGTACGCGAGGTTCAGGCCCGGCAGGAACATCCGGGCGTCGCCCAGGCACATGCGGTTGACGAAGTCGTCGAGGTCGTTGTCCTGGTAGATGTCCGCATGCTCGGTCAGCACGTCCTCGACCGTCCCGGCCAAGTCCGGATGGACCAGGGCGAGCAACTCCTCCTGGTCGTACATGGTGTAACTGCGTCGGAACGCGGTCTCCTCCGGCAAGTCGGCGAAGGAGAGGAACCGCTTCGCGAAGCGCACCGACCGGTACCCCCGGCGGGACGTGGCGACCGGCAGCCGGTCCACAGTCGCGGACAGGCCGCGCCGCAGGGGCCGCGGGACGCGCTGGTAGCGCAGCGCGAGCAGGTTGGCCAGGTGCTTGCGGTACCCGGCGAACAGCTCGTCGGCACCCATCCCCGAGAGCATCACCTTGACCCCGGCCTCCCGGGCGGCCGAGCAGATCAGGAACGTGTTGATCGCGGCGGGGTCGCCGATCGGCTCGTCCAGGTGGTACGTCATCTGCGGCAGCAGGTCGAGCACGTTCGGTGCGATCTCGATCTCATGCAGGTCGACGCCGAACCGCTCGGCCATCCGCCGGGCATAGCGCAGGTCGTCCGGCATCGCCTCGAACTTGGCGTCCTCCGCGCGGAACCCGATCGTGTACGCCGAGATCCCGGGTTGGTGACGGGCCGCCAGCGCGGTCAGGTAGCTGGAGTCAAGACCGCCGGAGAGGAAGGTCGCCACCGGTACGTCGGAGAGCATGTGCCGCCGGGTCGACTCCTCGACGACGGCAGCCACGTCCGGCCGCTCGCCGCCGCGGGCCCGCTCCTGGGCCTCGCGGGCGACGTCCCGCAGATGCCAGAACCGGCCGCGCTCCACCCGGCCGTCGGCCCGGCACCGCAGCCAGCTCCCCGGCGGCAGCTTCTCCGCTTCGCGGAACGCGCAGCGCGAGTCCGGCACCCAGTAGTACAGCAGCGAGGCCACCAGCGCCGCGTGGTCCACCTCCAGCGACCCGCCGGTCACGGCGGCGAGCGCCTTGAGCTCGGAGGCGAACATCAGGCCCGCACCGCGCCGGAGCAGGAACAGCGGCTTGATGCCGAGCTGGTCGCGGGCGAGCACCAGGTCACCGGTTCGCTCGTCGAAGATCGCGAAAGCGAACATGCCGCGCAGCCGGGGCAGGCAGTCGGTGCCCCAGCGCCGCCAGGCCTCCAGCAGCACCTCGGTGTCGGAGGTACCGCGGAAGCGCACCCCAGCGGCTGCCAGCTCGGCACGCAGCTCGGGCGCGTTGTACAGCTCGCCGTTGTACGTAAGGGCGAGGCCGCCCGAGGCCATCGGCTGGGCGCCGGTCTCGGACAGGTCGATGATGGCGAGCCGGCGGTGCCCGAGGTGCACGTCGCCGTCACCGGCGGGGTGGCTGTACCGGCCCGCCCCGTCCGGACCGCGGTGGGCGAGGGTGTCGGTGAGCCGGTCGGTCACGACCTTCCCGTCCGGCCATCGGTAAGTGCCTGCGATGCCACACATGTTCTACCGTGCCTCCTGGTCGCTGTACGGGGCCCGTGCGGCCGGCATCGACGGCCGTTCCGTCCGCGGCTGGCCCTCCCCCACTGCCTCAACGGCGTGGGAGGTACCCCCACCGTTCTGCCGGGCCAGCCGCTCATGAGGGCCGCGCAGCGCCGTGTGCGGCCCGTCCCACAGCGTGCCGTCGGTCCGGTCCCGCGGATCGGGGTCGATCAGCACCACGCCGATCACCGGAATACGCTGGTCCGTGAGCTGCCGCGCCACGGTGTGCAGCCATGCGGCGCTGCCGTGCCCGGCACGCACGACGAGCACGGTCTGGCTACCGAGGTACTGGAGGTCGGTCCACGCCGTGCCGGGCGCGACCGAGCCGACGCCGAGCCGGCGCGTCTGATGCGGCACGGCCGCGGCACGCTCGCCGCTGACCACGGTCGGGTCTCCTGGTTTCTGGCGGCTGTCGGTGAGCTCCGGGCCGGGCAGACCATCGATGATGACCACCGGCCCCTCCGCCGCCAGTGCCCGGGCGACGTTCAGGGCGATCACACCCGTGCTGCGCGCACAGCCCAGTTCCAGCAGCGACACCGGTTCCGCGGCGCCGCGCACGGTGCGGGCCAGGGTCGCGGTGAGCCTTGTCCATGCCGCCCGGCTCCGTCGGCGCTGCCACAGCCCGGCCGACCGGCGGGGCACGCGGCGCAGCTCCGCGATGACCGAGGCGCCCAGGTTCGCCGCGATCTCCCGGCGCAGCACGGGGCGGTCCGCCACCACCGTGCCGACCGCGGCCAGCGCGAGCCCGAGGACGAGCCCGAGGACGAGCCCGATCGCGGCGTTGGTGACAGCGGCCCTGGGCAGGGAGTGCGGCACCGCGCGCGGGGCGTCCACGATCCGCGTGCCGGCGATGAGCTTGGGCGCGCCGGTGCGCGCCTCCGCGGCGCGCTGGTCGAAATCGGCGATCCGCGAGTTGAGCTCGGCCCGGTGGGCGAAGAGCGACTCGATGCTCGCCGACGCTCGCGGGTCGCTTTCCGGCGATCGGTCTCCGATCGCCTTGTTGACCTCGGTGAGCTCGTCCCGCATGCGGTCACGCTGGTCGAGCAGGGCCTTGGCCTCGGCCTCGGCGGTTTCCCGCATCCGCCTCACATGGTCGGCGACGAACGCGTCGGCCAGCGCCTTGGCCCGTGCCACCGCTTCCGCGTCGCTGTCACCTGTCACATCGATCCGCAGCAGGTTGTTGGTCAAGCCGGTACCCCGGTAGTCCCGCATGAAGTCTTCCGGCTTTTCCGGGGACTTGAGGGCTTGCAGGGCCTTGTCGGCGATCCGCGTGGTCCCCAGGAGCGCGACGTCGGTGCGGATCAGCGTTCCGGTGTCGTTCGGCTGGTCCTCCTTGTGCGCGACCAGCACCTTGGTCACCGCGGTCGGCGGCGGGGGCAGCAGGATGGCCACCGCCGCGCCGATCAGCAGCCCCAGGAGCGCCATGGAGCACCAGAGGCGGCGGCGCCTGCGCACCGCCACCACCAGCGCTTGCAGGTCCAGCAGCGGAGCGGCTGCCGACGACTCCGAGGTCGTGCTCGTCGTCACACTGAACCTCCCGTCGCGTGGCCGCGCACCGCGAGCGCCAAAGTGGCGTTCTCCGGGGGAGGGCTGGAAGACCGCGTCGGACGGTCCCGGACCGTGCCGGCGACGACGACGCCGACGACCTCATGTCCGCCGTCCGCACACGCCTCGGCGATGCCGGCGAGCTCCCCCGCGGTCCAGCTGCCCGCGCTGAGCACGACCAGGGCACCGGACTCGGTGCCGCGGTCCGGCACCATCGGCTGGGACACCGGAACTTCCACCACCCGCAGCATGGGGCATCCCCTGCTCGAAGAGCTCGGGGAAGGCTCGCTCTTGGCCTCGGCGACGAGCTGCCCGGCGGCCCGGCGGGCGATCTCGTCGCCGTCCGGTACGACAACCAGCAGGCGCCGGGGGGCCGGCAGCTGGTTTCGGAGGCGAGCGCACACCCGTCGGTAGCGGGTCCGCCTGCCGGCCTCGTCGCCGTACCTCTGCGGGGTCGGTATGTCCCACCGCGTGTCGACGCCCAGCAGCCAGCGGGTCCAGGCCCGCGGGCCACGGCCTCTTGGCCGGTGCGCGGGCTGTTCATCAGGCACGTCGACGGTACCCAGCAGCGACGAGCCCAGCGCCGCGGCGATCTCGGGTTCGGTGCGCAGTCGGCGGTTCACCCGTGCGGCGGCGAGATGGCCGATGACCGCGAGCAGGAAGGACAGCAGCGCCCCGGCGACGATGAGCTGCGTTCTCGTCGGCGGCGCCCCGCCGGTCGGCCGGGCCGCCGGCCCCATGACGACCATGCCGGCCTTGTTGGTCGCCGGGTCGGCCTGGTCCAGCTTCTTCATGGCCTCCTCCAGCGAGCCGCGCAGCTTCTCCAGCGAGGTGCGGGCCTGCACGCTCTCCACGGTCCGCCCCGGATCGGCCGCATTGGCCAGGTCGGTGATGCGGCGGTTGGTCTCCAGCACCTTCTGCCGCAGTGCCTCGGGCCCTGTAGCCGCTTCGGGGTCGGTGCTGCCGCCTGCGATCCGCGCGGCGAACGCGACGAATTGCTGGGCCACCCGATCGGAGAGCTGCTGCGCGCGCTCCGGGGTGTCGTCCGTACCCGAGATCTTGATGATGTTCCCGTCGGCGGCCTTGGCGCTCACTCGGTCCCGCAGCTCGCCGCCGCTGACGCCCGTCCAGCCGAGCGTGGCAGCCGCGCGGTCGACCACCGCCGAACTGGTCGCGATCTCCACCTGGGTCAGCAGCTCGCGCTCCTCCCACTGCCCCGGCAGCAGTACCGATGCCGACGCCGTGTAGCGCGGCGGAAACAGCACCGAGGCGCCGTAGCCGACGAGCGCGCCCACCACGGTGAGGATGGCGAGAAGCCGCCAGCGCCGACGGAGCATCCGCCCGATCGTGACCAGGCGTATCGTGTCGTCGCTCAAGGGCGCGGCCTCCTCCCTCTCCGGACCGGGTCGCCCTCCGACACCGGAGTGTGGTCACGGCAGGCAACGGCGTAGGCGGCGAGCAGCGACGCTTGCGAGTTCCGCCAGGACAGCTGCCCGCTGATCCGCTCCTGGCCGATCGTGCCCATCCGGGCCCGCTTCTCCGGGTCGTCGAGGAGCAGGGCGATGAGCTTGGCGAATTCGGCCTCGTCGTTGGCGGGCGCGTAGACGGCGGCGTCACCGGCGGAGACGCGCGCCTCCCGGAGGTCGAACGAGACGATCGGCCGGCCCATCGCCATGTACTCCAGGACCTTGTTCATGGTCGACACGTCGTTGAGCGGATTGCGCGGGTCGGGGGAGAGGCACACGTCCGCGGTGGACAGGTAGCGCACCAGGTCGGCGTCCGGAACGCGGCCGGTGAACTGCACCTGCTCGGAGAGCCCGAGCCACCGGGCCAGCTCCACCATCGCCTCGAAGGCGTCGCCGGAGCCGACGAACACCGCATGCCAGTCGGTCCGCCCGAGCTCGTCGCGCACCTTCGCAAGGGCCCGCAAGGCGTAGTCGACACCGTCCTGAGGGCCCATGACGCCGAGGTAACACAGCAGATGAGGCTTGCCGCGCTTCAACTCCGGCACCGGCGGCACCGGTTGGAACCGCTCGATGTCGGGCGCGCTGCGCACCACGAAAACGTCCGCCGGCCGCCGACCGCCACGGCGCAGCGCGACGTCCCGGTAGCTCTCGTTCGTGGCGAGCACGACGTCCGCGGCCCGGTAGGTCAGCCGTTCCAGCGCGCACACGGCGCGGTAGAGCAGATCTTCGCCGCGGTCGAACCGGGAGAGGTACAGCTCGGGTACCAGGTCGTGCTGGTCGAAGACGAACCGCGCGCCGCGCCGCTTCAGCCACAGCGCCGGCAGGAACAGCAGGTCGGGCGGGTTGCAGGCGTGGACCACGTCGACCGGGCCGACCTTGCGGGCCAGCCGGGCCGTATGCCACAACGCCGATCCGTACTCCCGCAGGTAGCCGGCCGGCCCTCCGGTGGCCGCGCGCAACGGGTAGCGGTGGATGCGCACCCCGTCGACCTCTGCCTCCGGCTCCGTGTCCCGCGTACGCCCCCGGGGACAGATGACGTGCACCTTCCAGCCCGCGTCGCGCAGCGTCGTGCACTCCTGCCACACCCGCCGGTCGAAGGGCACCGACAGGTTCTCCACCAGGATCAGCACGCGCCGGTCCGGCCGGTCGCCGCTGGCTGTGTCATCAAACGATGTGTCACCAAGCAAGGCCCACGTACCCCGGTTCGGCCCGGCGCGCATCGGCGTCGGGAAGGTGGATGAGGTCGATGATCACCGGACCGCCGCCGCCATGGGGCAGCGCCGAAAGGACTGTCGGGTCCCTGGTCCCGACCAGGCACACCTCGGCGTGCTCAAGCACCTCGGCGACGGAGCCCGCGAGCAGCTGCGCGAGGTGCGGCAGCCGGGTCTCGATGTACTCGCGGTTCGCGCCGAGCAACCGGGACAGGCTCACGTTGGCGTCGTAGATCCGCAGGTCGTAACCCTTGCCGAAGAGCCTCTCCGCCAGCTCCACGAGCGGGCTCTCGCGGAGGTCGTCGGTGCCGGGTTTGAAGGACAATCCGAACAGGCCCACCCGGCGCTTGCCGGAGCGCTCGACCAGCTCCACCGCGCGCTGCAGGTGTGCGGAGTTGGAGGGCAGCACGTGGGCCAGAATGGGCACCGAGACGTCGGCCTGGTGCGCCGCGTGGACTAGACTGCGCAGGTCCTTGGGCAGGCAGGAGCCACCGAAGGCGAAGCCGGGCCGCAGGTAGGCTGAGCTGATGTTCAGCTTGCGGTCGGCCAGGAACACGTCCATCACCTGGTGCGAGTCCACCCCGAGCGCCCGGCACACCGCGCCCAGCTCGTTCGCGAAGCCGATCTTGAGGCCGTGGAACGCGTTGTCCGCGTATTTGATCGCCTCGGCCGTCGGGACCGGCACCCGGAACACCTCGCCGGGCAATCCGCCGTACAGAGCCGTCACCGCGTCGCCGCTCGCCGGGTCGAGCTCGCCGATGACGGTCTTGGGCGGGTCGAAGAAGTCCCGCACGCTCGTGCCCTCGCGCAGGAACTCCGGGTTGACCGCGACCCCGAAGTCCACCCCGGCCGTGCCGCCGAGGTACTTCTCCAGGATCGGTACCAGCAGGTTCAGACAGGTGCCCGGGAGCATGGTGCTGCGGAACACGACCGTCTGCCGCCCGCCCCGCTCGGCCAGCACGCCGCCGATCTGCTCGGTGACCCGCTCCAAGTAGGTGGTGCACAGGCTGCCGTTGGGCTCCGACGGCGTGCCCACGCAGACCAGCGACACCTCGCTGCCCATGATCGCCTCGCGGACGTCGCCGGTGGCGCGTAACGCTCCGGTCCGCACGACCTCGGCGATGAGCTCGCCGATCCGCTCCTCGACCACCGGGGCCTTGCCGTCGTTGACCAGGTCGACCTTCACCTGGTTCACGTCCACCCCGATGACCTCGTGACCCATACTGGCCAGGCACGCGGCCGAAACACAGCCCACGTAGCCGAGCCCGAAAACGCTGACCCTCATGCCCCGTCCCTCCCCCCAGGCAGGCCCTTGCGGCCTGCGGTCCGCGCGCCGGCTGGCCAGTTGAGCCGCAGCCCCCCGCGCATCAGTAGGCCCCTTGCCCGTACAGCACCGCACGCAGCGTCTTCCACAAGATCACTGCGTCCAGGGCGAGCGACCAGTCCTCCACGTACCGCAGGTCAAGCCGGACCGCCTCCTCCCACGGCAGGTCGCTGCGTCCGCTGATCTGCCACAGGCCGGTGAGCCCGGGCTTGACCAGCAACCGCCGCCGGATGTCCGGACCGTACGCGGCGGACTCCTCCGGTAACGGAGGCCGCGGACCGACGAGCGACATCGATCCGGTGAGCACGTTGAAAAGCTGCGGGAGCTCGTCGAGCGAGTACCGGCGCAGCACTGCCCCCACCCGGGTCACCCTCGGGTCCCGGCGGAGCTTGAACAGCAGACCGGCGCCCTCGTTGCGGTCGGCCAGCTCGGCACGTGCCCCATCAGCCCCGGCGACCATGGTGCGGAACTTGAGAATGGTGAACTCGCGGCCGCCCTTGCCCACCCTGCGCTGGCGGTAGAAGACCCCGCCCCGACTGTCCACCAGCACGATCAGCCCGACGAGCACCATCAGCGGCGTGAACAGCATCAGCAGGATCGTCGCGCCCATCCGGTCGACGATCCCTTTGACCGCGCGGCGGCCCCCGGTGAAGGTCGGCATACTGACCCGCAGCAGCGGGATACCGAGCACCGCGTCGACGTGCAGCCGCGGGCCGGCCACCTCCATCAGCACAGGGGCCACGACCATCTCGGCATCGCTGCCTTCGAGGTTCCAGGCCAGCCGCTGCAGCCGGTCCGGGGACCAGTGCGGGTCCGGTGTGACGGCGACGACTCGGTAGCCGTCGCGGCGGACGTGGCGCGCGACGTCCGCCAGTCGGCCGACGACCGGCACTCCGGCCAGTTGGTCACCGTCGGGCCCGAGACCGTCCGTCGTGCACACCGCGTCCACACGCCAGCCGAGGTGCGGTGACTTACGGGCTCGAGTGATCAGGTCGTGAACGGTGGCCAGGCTCCCGGCAGCGAGCACCGGTCGCAGGCACCGTCCTTCCCTCCGCTGTTTGTGCAGCCACAGGCGCAGCAGATACCGCGCGGTCATGGTGACGAGCGCGATCGCGGGGATCGCGACGAAGATCCAGAGCTTGATGTTGCGCGAGGTGAGGGCGATCCCGCCGAGTGCCAGGACGACGACCGCCGTGAACAGCGAGCGTCCGAGCCGGCGGAATTCCTCCGCGCCCTGACCGAGCACGGCCGGAGCCCACGCCCGGCTCACCGCAAGCGCTCCCAGCACCAGCAGCTCGGTGCCGAATGCGAGAATTCCCCACTTCTCGTGCCAGTTGGCCGCGTCCCTGGCCCCGAAGAAGTTGCCGATCGCCGCCACCACGAAAGCGGTGGCCACCGTATCGCTGGTGATCACGGTACGGCGGTACCGCTGCTCCCAGTCGCTCGCGGGCTGACTGATTGCCCCGTTCGCCAGACGCCCGCGCGCTGACGGAAACGGGCTGGCTAATCCCCCCTGCCGCACAGAACCCCCCAGGTCCCCAGTGGTTCGACGTGTCGCCTAACACTGTTCCTCCCCCGGGAGGCCCCCGCCCCCCGCACTGTTCCTCCCCCCGGGAGGCTCCGCCCCCCATGCCGCGCTGTCTTCCCCACGGGAGGTCCCCACCTCCCGCGCCGCGCTGTTCTTCCCACGGGAGGTCCCCACCTCCCGGGCATGACGTCCCGGCTATTCAGCGCTACTTGAACGACCCACCCTGGCGGCAGCGGACTCGCATGCGCGGCCAGACTCTTGAGGTGCGGGGAACCCATCGAACCCTCGGGTGCTCCCCGCACCCAAGGCCCCCTCTCGGGCTCCAAGAACTGATCACCCCGGCGCCTGGCGCCGGGGATGCGACTGCTGGCTTTCCGTCGTGCCGGACCTATAGATCGATATCGGTCGCCGCGTGTCCGAACGGCTGAAGCACGGTCAATCTAGACCATGAGGGCCGTTATGAAGAGGGGATGTGTGGAATTTGTGCGCAAGCTTTGAGCCTCGTTCACCGACCGGTGACCGCCTACGGGTGCCTCGACGTAGAAGACGTGCCTTGTGACCTGTGATGACGGGAGTCCTCTGCGCTGCCGGCTCCGGCTACCCCGACGTCCTGGAACTGGCAACTTGGCTGTGTTCAGGCGCTACTGACGCTATGTCGGTGAGGGCATCGTCGTGACGGGAGCGCGTCGACGTGAGCGCCAGACTCGGGCGCTGCCGTGGAGGGGGCGCCCGCGGGCCACCGCGCTGCTCCAGCGGCCTCGCCCGGTCCGGGCGCGGCTTCTACGCGGTAGTGATCGCGAGCCGCTGTGGGCCTTCTGTGGCGCCCAGTTCGGCAACAGCTTCCCGCTGTTCGTGCATGACGGCGTGCCGCTGTGGGGCCCCGAGGTGGGCGGGGCGATCGACCCGGACAACGAGGCGCACGACCTGTCATGGCGGTGTTCGCAGGGGCATCCGCCGCCACGGTCACTGATGTCCGGCGTCGCCAACGACGACCTGCGCCAGATACTCGCCACCGAAGCCGCGTTGGTACGTGCCATCCCGCTGCCCTCCGTGCGCGAACGCCGCTGCGTCACGGTGACCTTTCCTTCCCACCCGGTGGCGGACGCGCTCTTCGAGCGGCTGGGCGGGGCGCAGCCTGTCGCGGACGAGGCGGCCTTCAACGTCTTTTCCGCGCTGACAGGGACGCTGACCACCCACTACTGGTATCTCGCCACGCTCACGTCGTGGGCTGTCGGCCAGGGCATCGCCTCCGACGACGCCGACCGCTACATCCGCGGACTCTTCCAGGGCGTCAGCCGCGCCCTGAGCGACGAGACCCGCTCCCTGCACCAACTCGCCGCCGACCACGAGACCCCGAACGGAAACAACGAACGCATCCGCACCATGTGGTTCGACTCTGCCAACTCTGAAGCCCTCAACAAGGCCCTCGATGACCTCCTCGCCGATCTGAAGTAGGCCCGGGTCAAGGGCCCGCACCCGAAGCCGCCGTAAGTTGACCGCGAAGCCACGGGTGGGCCCATCCCGGGAATCAGGGCAACCCACCCTCGGGTTCAGGCTGAGTAACGGTCAGTCTCCGCGAAATCGCGCGGGTTGACGGCCTCGGGCTCGGCCAGAACCCGCAGCGAGTGTCGCTCACCCGACTGGGCCGTGGACGCTGCACCGGACCCGCACCGGCGACCGTCTCGGATCTCCGCCGTGTGCGGGTACTTGCCCGAATCGCCGTCGGCGCTGACCCCGGACCGCCACAGCCAGCCTGGAGGTCGGGGAGAACCTCGGTGAGGGTGTGGGCGCGGTCGGCCAGCAAGGTGCGGTAAGCGGTGCAGTCGAGGCTAGCATCGATCATGTAGGCGGCGGCTTCGGTCGGGGTTAACAGGCCGACGAGCGGCATGGCGCCGTGACGTGCTGGAGGGTGAGGTCCGCTGGCGGGCGCCGCATCGGCCCAGGTACGGCGCGCACGCGTTGCCGATCTTCCGTACGTGGTCCGGCTGGCGCGCGAGCAGGCCGCGTACGAGGAGGCGCCGCCGCCTCGCCGTGCGACCTGGCCGGCGCGGGCGAAGGACAAGCGGCGCTACACCCTGCCGGTCGGCTGAACCGGCGGCCTTCTCGGCGGCTCAGCGCAGGGTGCGGACGAACACGTCGCCGATCAGGTTCGTGTCATCGGGGACCAGACCGGGGTGGTAGGAGTCGAAGACGGCCGTCGACTCGTCCGCGCTCAGAGCCGCCCGTCCCACGGTGACGGGCTTGCCGTCCTGCCCCGGTGACAGCAGTTGCTCGTCACCGGTGTTCAGGTCGCGCAGGACCAGCCCCAGCGTCCTGCGGTTCGCGTCGGCCGTGTTGAGGAGCAGCTTCGAGCCGTTCCCCGACAGATCCGACACCAGGGTGACATCAGTGGGGGAGCGGCCGTCGTATCGCTGGAGCGTGCCGGTGCGCAGGTCGCGTACGAAGGCGTTCCAGGACGTGGTGGTGTCCCCGTTGGGGTCGGTGCCCGGGACCAGGTTCGTGGCCACCGAGTTGAAGCCGACCTTGGAGCCGTCGGCGCTCAGCACCGGGGAGAGCGCCGACCGGTCGGCCGGCGCGCCGTTGTGGGTGACATCGGCGTGCACGGTCTGCCCGGTCACGCGGTCGTACACCAGAATGTCGGCCTTGTCGTCGTCGGACGGCCCCGAGTAGCCGACCCGATAGGCCACCTTCCGGCCGTCGGCGCTCATCGAGATGTCCTGGCAATCGCGGTTCGTGGGCGGGCCGGCCCGCCACAGCCGCTGCGTCCGGCGGTCCAGGAGCATGACCCGGCAGTGGGACACCCCGTTCTCGTCGGCGGCGGTCTCGGCCACGAAGGCGACGTACCGTCCGTCCGCGCTGAGCGGGGCGGCGCCGTAGTCCGCGCGGTAGCCGTCCTCCAGCGCGGGCGCCACGGGTTCGACGCGCCCGGTGCGCAGGTCCATCACGTGCACGGAGTACTTCTGGGTCGTGGCCGAGTACGAGGTGAACGTCAGGTGGCGCCCCGCATCGGACACCCGGGGCGACATCGTCAACTCACCCGGCAGCACCACGCGCTTGAGGGGCGCGCCGGGAGCCGTTCGGTAGAAGACGTTGTTGGGCATGTCCGTGCCGGGCATCAGGTTGGTCGCCGACGACATGAAGGCGACGACCCGTCCGTCCCCGCTGACCGTCGGGTCCACCGAGTGGTGGTTGCCGCCGGTGCCGTCGGGAGCCACGCTGATCCGTTCGGTGCGCGGAACCCGGTCGTCGCTCGCCGCCTCCGCGGGCCAGGTCAGACAGGTGAGGGCGACTGCCCAGACCGCGGTCACAAAGATGCGTAAGGAAGGTCTCATCAGGTGGTTCCCCCTTCGGCCGCGGGACGGGTCGCAACCGCCCCTCGTGCCCCATGTCCCCGGCCCTGTGCCGAGGACTCACGCGATGAAAGCGCGGAGCCTGCAGGAGGTCAATGCATCCGCGTGCGCATCCGCCTCCGCCGCTGTGCTTCGCGGGCTGGGGTCAGCCGACGTAGCCGGCGGGCGTGCGGTCCTGCCACGGCACGGCCTGCTCCAGCTGCGCGGCCACCCGGAGGAGCAGGTCCTCACGGCCCCTCGCTGTCACGGTGTGACGGCCAGGTCAGCCCATCGCGTGACGCGGGCGGCACGGTAGGAGACACCGTGCTGGACAGCGAGTGCCGCGATGATGCCCTTTCCGCGGCCGCATTCGGCCAGAACGGCCTCCTGGGCGACAAGGGCGGGCTCCGGGGCGACGGGGACAGGCTGGGCAGTAGAAGCTGGACCGCCGTCGGAAACCTCCACGCGGAGAGTGCCCTCCTGGGCATCTGGCATCGACAGCCTGAGCACTGCCGGGGGCAGGGCGTACGAGATGGCGTTGGTGGTCAGTTCGGATATCACCAGCAGTGCGTCGTCTCTGGTTTCCGCTGGTACGGCCCAGTGCCCCAGCACGGTGCGTGCGCGTCGGCGCATGGCGGCGACGGCCTCGGGAAGGTACGGCAGCGGGCACGTGTACTGGGTGTGGCCGGCGGGCAGTGGGTGCAGCTCGCGCATCAGCGGCTCCTGACGTTCTGACGCTCAGGTGGTCACTCGGCGTTGGCCAGGATGTCGGTGAGCGTCGAGACGGCGTCATGGGCATCGGCTCCGACGGCGCGCACGGTCACGGTGCTTCCGGTGGTGGCTCCGAGCCCCATGACGCCGAGCACGCCGGTGGGGTTGATCGTCCTGCCGTCGTAGTCCAGCTCGATGGTGCTGGAGAATCCGCTCGCGGCGCGGGCGAGTCGGCCCGCGGGGCGGGCGTGGAGGTTGGCCGGCAGCACCACCTGTGCTTCGTGGCGGGTGGTCGCGGTGTCAGAGCTTAGGGACATGGCGGGCCTCTTCAGCTGAGTTGGTGACGGTCTGGAGGTCGGCGCCGGACGCGGCGGTGACGACGGCTGCGACGGCTCCTTCGACGAAGGGGGCGTCGACGATGACGATGTCGGGTCGGGGGTGGTCGTCGAGGACGGTGCGGGCGGTCAGGACGGAGCTTCCGAGGTCGGGAAGGACCAGGACGCCGCCGCCCCGGTCGACGTCCTTGATGGCGGTGAGAACGAGGTCGTAGCTGGTGCCGATCCTGCCGTCAGCGGTGCCGCCCGCGGCGGCGACCCGAACGGCGTTGGAGCCGATCTGCCGCACCAGCAGGCGCAGGCCTGCGGCGAGCTCGGCGCTGTGGGACACGAGTACGATGCCGACGTGTGCACTCATGAACAGTCACGTTAAATCTCGGAATGCTGTTCAGCAATACTGAATCGGAGATTTCTATGGTCCAGTCTGTGCATCGAGCAGTGCGGATCTTGCGGGAACTCGCCTCCGGCGGGCCCCGGCTGGGTGTGACGGAACTGGCCGACCGGCTGGGCGTGGCCAAGCCGACGGTGCACGCACTGCTGCGCACGCTGGAGATCGAAGGACTGGTCTCACAGGACCGGGACAGCTCGAAGTACCAGCTGGGCCCGAACCTGGTGCGCCTGGGCAACGCCTATCTGGATACCCAGGAACTGCGGACGCGGTCGTTGACCTGGGCGGACGCTCTGGCCAACCGGACGAAGGAAGCCGTGTGGGTGGGCGTCCTCACGGGTGATCACGTGCTGATCGTCCACCATGCCTTCCGCCCCGAGGGCGCCGTGCAGATCCTTGAGGTGGGTGCGAGCATCCCGTGGAACACCTGCGCCCTGGGCAAGGCCATCGTCGCGTCGCTGCCGGCCGATGTGCGCGACCGCCTGCTCGCCGGGGATCTCGCGGTGCTCACCAGCACCAGCATGACCGGCCGGGAGGAACTGAACCGGCACCTGCAGGACGTCTTCCAGGCGGGCTACGCCGTCGAGGACCAGGAGTCGGCCATCGGGGACGCTGGCATCGCCTCGCCGGTCTTCGACCGCTCCGGCGAGGTGGTCGGCGCCATCGGCATCGTCGGCCCGGTCGAGCGCATGCTGGGCGAACCGGTGCGCCAGGAACTCGCCGTGGCGGTCCGCGAGACCGCCCGCAATCTCTCCCGCGACCTGGGCGCCCCGCGCCGGGGCGCGTTCGCCGCGGGTGCCTGAGCGGGCTGAGGCATGGCGTGGCAGGCCCGCCGCACCGCGGCGCACGGCTGACCGGCGCACCGACCTCTTGACAGGCGTGAAACGCGGGCTTAACTTCCGGAACATCGTTCACCAATGGTGAACAACACCGGGGAGGGGGGATCGTCCGGTTCCCACATGGCCGCCGGGTTCTGCCCGAACAGGAAGACCGGCGGCTCCTCCCCTTCACAGCCCGCATCACGCGGAGGAGGTGAAGCGTCCGTGCCGGCGTCGGCACCGGGCGCCGTCAGATGGAAGAGAGCGCGCGCCCACAAAGGCTTCTCGCCGGGACCGGGGACTGCCGTGCTGGTGTTCCCAGGCGTCGGGTCCGTCCTCGCGGCCGCGATCACCGGCGGCGATGCCCCGTTCGCCATGGCGCAGCCGTGCATGGTCTCTCTCGCCTTCGCCACCGCGGTCATCGCGATGGTCTGCGAGCCGGCAGGCGTACGCGCCGCGAAGAACGTGACCACCGCCCGCAGCCTGGTGGCCCACTACGCGACCAGAGCGGACATGCCGGGTGTCTCCACCACGGTGTGCGGGGCGGATGCCGACATGCTGTCCCTGCGGGACGCGCCCGTGCACACCCCCGCCCCGCGCTGGGGCGCCTGAACCGGGTCGGGGGCGGGGCTGTGTATGAGGCGCGGCCCGGGCGACGCAGCCGTGTCAACAGCGCTCCGCCCCCGACCCTTCCCACCACCGACCCCGTATGCACGATCATCGAATGGAGACCCCCCATGGATATCGACCTCGCCCGTGCGTGGGTGCAGGCCATCGCCGTTGCCGTGGGCCAGCGCAAGGATCACCTCACCCAGCTCGACTCGGCGATCGGTGACGCCGACCACGGCACCAACCTGGACCGCGGGTTCACCGCCGCTGCCGCTGCCGTATCGGACCTCACCCCCGACACGGTCGGAGCCGTCCTCACCAAGACCGGCACCACCCTCATCTCCACCATCGGGGGTGCCTCCGGACCGCTGTACGGGGGCGCGTTCCGCGCACTGGGCAAGGGCCTGGACACGCCTCTCGCCGAACCGCTCGCGTTCGCCGAGGCACTCGCCGCCGGCCTGGCAAGCGTCCAGAAGCTGGGGACGGCCGTCCCCGGCGACAAGACGATGATCGACGCGTACGCGCCCGCTGTGGCCGCCTTCGAGGAGCAGGCTCGTCAAGGAGCCGGCTTCGCCGCCGCGGCAGCGGCTGCCGCCGACGCCGCCGAAGAGGGCATGCGCGCCACCACTCCCTTGCAGGCACGCAAGGGCCGTGCCTCCTACCTCGGGGCGCGCAGCGTCGGCCACCAGGACCCGGGGGCCACCTCGACCGCCCTGATCTTCCGTTCCCTCGCCGACACGGCGGCGAACGCGTGAGCGACCGCCACCCCTGCGCAGGGCACCGAACAGCTCCCGGTATCGGCCCGGGATGCCCCTGCCTTGTCCGGCGCCTCCCGCAGCCCACAGCCACCTGAACCGCCAAGGAGGTTTTCTCGTATGAGTCTGACACTCCGGGCGGCCTCGCCCCCGCGTATCGGTCTGGGGCTGGCCGCCGTCGGCCGGCCCGGCTACATCACGCTGGGCCGGCACACGGACCTGCCCGCCGTGCGCTCGGCCGAAGCCCTCAAGGAACGGGCCTTCGCCCTGATGGACGCGGCCTATGCCCAAGGGGTGCGCTACTTCGACGCCGCCCGCTCCTACGGACTGGCCGAGACCTATCTCGCCCAGTGGCTTCAGGCCCGTCCCGATGTCAAGAACATCGTGGTGGGCAGCAAGTGGGGCTACACCTACACCGCCGACTGGCGCACACAGGCAGATGTCCACGAGGTCAAGGACCACAGCGTGGACGCCTATGACCGCCAAGTCGCCGAGACCCGCGCCCTGCTCGGAGGCCGCCTCAGCCTCTACCAGATTCACTCCGTCACCCCGGACAGCCCCGCACTGAGCGACACCGCCCTGCATGAGCGGCTGGCACAACTGAGGGCAGAGGGAGTGACCGTCGGACTGTCCACCAGTGGTCCGCGCCAGGCAGAGGTCATCCGCGCGGCGCTGACGGTCACGGTGAGCGGACAGCCGGTGTTCGGCAGCGTCCAGACCACCTACAACCTGCTGGAGCGCTCCGCGGGCGGCGCCCTCGCCGAAGCTCACGACGCCGGCTGCGCGGTGATCGTCAAGGAGGCCATGGCCAACGGCCGCCTGGCCGAGCCTCACATCGTCACACCCGAGATGAGCGCCCTGCGCGAGATCGCCGAGCGGACAGGCGCCTCGTGCGACGCCGTCGCCCTCGCGGCCGTCACCGCGCAGCCTTGGGCCGACGTCGTGCTCTCCGGAGCCGCCACGGTCGATCAGCTCACCAGCAACCTCGCAGCAGCACGCGTCCAGCTGAGTCCCACCCAGCTGGAGCGGCTCACCGAACTGACCCAGTCCGCGGACGCCTACTGGGCGCACCGATCACAGCTGGCCTGGGCGTGAGCCGCACAGCCAGCCCGTTCACCCGGCCTCAACGCCGAACCGCCTGAAGGTCACTGACCATCCACCCTCGTTTCCTGACGGAGCCTTTCCCCATGACGTACTTCCTCCCGCGAACCGACACGGTTCTTAGCGCCGCACGCGGTCTCGCCCTGGCCCACCCCGGCCTGATCGAAGTGAACAGCAGCCCTCTGTACCTGCGGGCCCGCACGAGCAACCCCCACCGCACGGTCGCGCTGGTCTCGGGAGGAGGCTCCGGCCACGAACCGCTGCACACCGGCCTCCTCGGCGCCGGCGGCCTCGACGCCGTCTGCCCCGGCGAGGTCTTCGCCTCCCCGCACAACCGGCAGATCTACGAGGCCAGCGTGGCCGCCGCGAAGAGCAACGGCGTCCTGCTCATCATCAAGAACTACACCGGCGATGTGATCAACTTCCAGATCGCGGCGGAACGCCTTCGTCACGACGGCATTCCCGTGGCCACTGTCCTTGTCGATGACGATCTGGCCACCGACAAGGCGGACTCGGCGACCGGCCGCCGAGGCACCGCCGCAACCGTTGTCCTGGAGAAGCTGCTCGGAGCCTTCGCCGACCAGGGCGCCAAACTGGACGAACTCGCCACGCTGGGCGCGGAGATCGTCGCGCGTTCCCGCAGCCTCGCGGTCGCGGCCCGGGCCCAGACCTCACCCTCGACCGGGGCACCGGCCTTCGACCTGAGCCCCGGCACGCTCGACTACGGCGTCGGAATCCACGGCGAGCGCGGTACGCGCACCATCGACCACCGCCCCGTCGAGGAACTCGTCCGGCAGATGACCGACGATCTGCTCCAGGCCCTGCCCGCGGGGCAGGACAAGGTACTGGCCGTCGTCAACGGCCTGGGTGCCACGACCAGCCTGGAACTGCACGCCATCGGCTCGATCCTGCACGACCTGCTGACGGCCCGCGGCATCCAGCCCCTGGCCATCGTGCCCGGCACGTTCACCGCGGCCCTGGACATGGCCGGCTTCTCCATCACCCTCACCCACATGAAGGCGGAGTGGGCCGGCCTGTGGACGGCGCCCACCGACACGCCGCTCGTCCTTCCGTCCCTCACCCTGGCCCCGGACACCGCGGCGAGTGTCGTTGCCGAACCCGCCGCCACCCACGCACGCGCGAGTGAGGCTGCGGCCAGCCGAGCCGTTCTCGACCGCTATGCGCTGATCGTCTCCCAGGCCCATGACAACCTCACCGCCCTCGACCAGCTCGTCGGCGACGGCGACTTCGGCGACAACCTGGCCGGCGGCGTGCGCCGGGCGGTCAAGCGCAACGCATCGGGGACCGACGGTGTGGCTGCCCTGGCCGAGGCCTTCCTCAACGACGTCGGCGGCACCAGCGGCCCGCTCTTCGGGCTCCTCTTCCAGGACCTGGCCACCGTGTCCTGGTCCGACGACCAGGCGCCTGACGCACTGGCCGTCGCCGACGCGGCGAAGTCCAGCCTCGCCGCCATCCACCGGGTCGGCGGAGCCGAGGTCGGCGACTGCACCCTCGTGGACGCCCTCGCTCCCGCCATCGACGCCCTGGCCACGGCCGCCCGCGATGGCGCCGACAGCCCCTTCACCACCGCCGCCGAAGCCGCCATCCAGGGCGCCCTGAGCACCGCGTCCCTCACCCCCCGGCGCGGCCGCGCGAGCTACGTCGGCCGGCACGCCATCGGCGTCCCCGACCCCGGCTCCTTCGGCGTGGCACTGCTGTTCGCCGCGCTCGCCGGCGTCTACGAACCGGCCACCGCCACGCGCCTGCCCGACCCCCAGAGCATGACCTCGCGCTGACCCGGACCGGCGCGGGTCACGCCGACCACGCCACAGGGTCGGCATGGCATTCCCCGGCCAAAAGACCCGCGCCCTCAACGGGCCTGCGGGCGCGATCGCGCCCGCAGGCCCGTTCTCCGCGTCCAAGGCCGCGATCCGCCCAGGCCGCGGATATCCAGCACCGCGACGCTCGAACAGCGCCCCTGACCCCGGAGCCCCTGACCGCGCCACGGCGTCCGGTCAGCGGGCGGCGAGGAACTCAAGCGTGTCGATCACGCGGTTCGAGAAGCCCCACTCGTTGTCGTACCACGCGACCACCTTCACGTGCCGGCCGTCAACGCGGGTCAGGGCCGAGTCGAAGATCGACGAGGCCGGATTGCCCACGATGTCGGACGACACGAGCGGGTCGTCCGCGTACTCAAGGACACCGGCGAGCGGCCCCTCCGCCGCCGTGCGGTACGCCGCCAGCAGGTCCTCGCGCGTCACGTCGCGGGCGACGGTCGTGTTGAGTTCGACGATCGAGCCCACCGGCACCGGTACGCGGATCGAGTCCCCCGACAGTTTGCCCTCCAGGTTCGGCAGCACCAGGCCGATCGCCTTGGCGGCGCCCGTTGTGGTCGGCACGATGTTGACCCCGGCGGCCCGGGCGCGACGGGGGTCGCGGTGCGGGCCGTCCTGCAGGTTCTGCTCCTGCGTGTAGGCGTGCACCGTCGTCATGAACCCGTGCTCGATACCGGCGAGTTCGTCGAGGACCGCGGCCAGCGGCGCGAGCGCGTTGGTGGTGCAGGAGGCGTTCGAGACGATCGTGTGCAGGTCCGGGTCGTAGGCGCCGGTGTTGACCCCGAACGCGAGCGTGACGTCGGCACCGTCGGACGGCGCGCTGACGAGCACCTTGCGCGCGCCCGCGTCGAGGTGGGCGCGGGCGGCCTTGGCCGAGGTGAAGCGGCCGGTGGCTTCCAGGACGATGTCGACGCCGAGTGCGGCCCACGGCAGCTGCGCCGGTTCGCGCTCGGCCAGCACCGTGATCCGACGGCCGTCGACGACCAGGGTGTCCCCGTCGACGGTCACCGGACGTCCGAGCCTGCCGGCCGTGCTGTCGTAGGCGAGCAGCCGGGCGAGAGTGGCGGGCTCGGTGAGGTCGTTGACGGCGACGATCTCAAGGGCGCTGTCGCGCTCCAGCAGTGCGCGCAGCACATTGCGTCCGATACGGCCGAATCCGTTGATGGCGATGCGAGTCATGAGTGATGTCCCTTTCCTTCGCCACCAGGCTCGCCCGCGGCCCGCGCCGCTGACAGCGGCGTGATCGCCAGGGTTCAAAAGGATCTCGCCACACGGATGCCGGGCAGCTACTCGCCCTGGGTGACGGTGCGCCGGTACTCGCTCGGTGTGGTGCCGAGGATGCGCTGGAAGTGCAGGCGCAGGTTCGCGCCGGTGCCGAGCCCGACGTCGGCGGCGATCTGTTCGACGCCGCGCTGCGAGCGCTCCAGCAGTTCGCGGGCCAGGTCGATGCGGGCACGCATCACCCACTGCATCGGCGTGGAGCCGGTCTCCTCGACGAAGCGCCGCGAGAACGTGCGCGGGGAGACCCCCGCCTGCCGCGCCAGCATGTCGAGGGTCAGGGGCTCGCCGAGCCGGTGCAGCGCCCACTCACGGGTGGCGCCGAAGCGCTCGCCGAGCGGCTCGGGCACGCTGCGCGGCACGTACTGGGCCTGACCGCCGCTGCGGTAGGGGGCCGCGACCAGGCGGCGGGCCGCGTGGCTGGACGCGGCCACCCCGAGGTCGCCGCGCAGGATGTGCAGGCACAGGTCGATGCCGGAGGCGGCGCCGGCCGAGGTGAGCACGCTGCCCTCGTCGACGAACAGGACGTTCTCGTCGACCTGGATGAGCGGATGCCTGGCCACGAGTGCCCGCGTGTAGTGCCAGTGCGTCGTGGCGCGCCTGCCGTCGAGCAGGCCCGTGGCGGCGAGCGCGAAGGCGCCCGTAGAGATGGCGGCGAGCCGCGCGCCCCGAGTGTGGGCGGCGACCAGCGCATCGATGACGGGCTGCGGCGGGTCGTCGCGATCCGGGTGCCGGTAGCCGGGGACGAAGACGATGTCGGCCCACGCGAGCGCGTCGAGGCCGTGGGCGACGGCGTACGACAGGCCATCGCCGCCTGTCACGAGACCGGGCGCTGCCCCGCACACCCGCACCTCGTACGGCATGCTCGCGCGGGTGGTGAACACCTGCGCTGGAATGCCGACATCGAGTGGCTTCGCACCTTCGAGCACGAGGACGGCAACGCGATGCGGGCGGGAGGCTGGCACGGGATAGAGGTTACGTGGGACGTGACGGTGATACGCCCACCGCGTGGACCGGGCAGAGGACACCGGCCGGGCTGTCTCCCACGTTGCGGTCCACCCCCGTCCCGCCCTTCGCCCGGCCGGGCCCGGCAAGAAGACCGGTGTCCTCACCTGCTCCCGCTGATCGCCTGGCGGACGCCTGCAGAACGACGGGCGATCGCCGCCGCTCCTTCCGCCGCGTGGAACATGGAGCCCGAGTTGAGAAATCCCGGCAAACGCCCACATGAGGAGCAGGTCCCATCTTGGTACTTCGCGCTGAGCGTCTGTGCGGGGTATCGCTGGGCGCTCGACGGCTGCCGGTCCCAGGCCGAAGCGCGCGTTGGGCGCGGCTGCGAGGCATGCAGGGCACCCGGAGGTGTCCGCCCCGGTCCGCTCCTCGCGGCTGACGGATCGCACAGCGCTGGGGGAGTGGGGGGTCCTCGGCTCGCTGTCCGGGGGCCGGTGCGCAGGGAGGTCTGAGCCGGGGCGGAGCGCTGGGCCGGCGATGCCGCAGGCGGCTCTCGCGGAGGGGCAAGGCGCGTTCGTGGCTGAAGGACAGACCTTCGTAGGCGGGGGCCCGGTCCTCGTCGAGCCAGGTGGGCCCGACGACGACCAGCCGCGCACCGTGGGCCAGGGCCGTCGCCGCCAGCGCGTCGAGACTCTCCTCCAGGCGGACCGGGCCGTTGCCAGCCGAGGCCATGTCCTCGGAACAGGTCAGAGTAGGAGAGAGGGTCACAGCGGTCCCGGCTGGGACCCTGCCCTGTCTCCACGTAAGTTATAGAGGGGCCAGCCACGGACAGGCAGACCAGAAACAGCCACTTGCCCGCAAAAACCGCAACAGTCTGGTTTTGTGGGCAAGTGTGGAGTCAAGCACACGAGCCCTGAGGTCTGGCTCGGATTCGCCCAGTGGCCGTCCAGTAGCGGGTCGGTAGAAGGGCGACTGGCGTGTGGCGGCATCATGAAGGGCATGAGCGAGGAGAGCGACCAGGAACGCGAAGTGGTCCGTGACGAGGACCGGGACGCCGGATGGGACGACGACGATGAACGAGGTCGGTGACGCGTGATTCCCGGCTTCCATCGTGTAGGAAAGCGGCGCTACTCGGCTCACGGTGACCGGGGATCACCCGTGTAAGGTCTGGCGGCTGGTGTCGGAGACCACCCTCGTGACCTGCGGCTGCTTCCGCTCCCTCATGGCGTGTCGGCCATCGGAGTCTCAGGCTTCGTGTCGCTTCCTCGACGGTCTGACTTGATCGGAGCAGACTGCCGGGCTTGTGACCTGGGCTGTCGCGCACCTACCGAGTCAGCAGCCCGCAGATTCACCTGTGCGGTTGCCAAGTGGTTCAGGGATGAGCGCGGTGTCGGGTCGGCAGGCGGGCACGCGTCGACGCCGCCGGTGAGGGCCTGGACGCGGGCTGCCGGAGCGGAACCCGCGGTGAGAAGCCTCCGGGTGCGTGACGCCCTCGATCGCGCTGTGCGGCCGATGGGCTTTCCCGGGCCCCGGTCGGACGGGCGGATCAGCGCAGTCCGGCGAAGAGATCGTTCTCGGATACGGCCGCGCCGGTGGCGTCCTTGACACGTACGAAGGTCTCCACGCCCATCAACTCGCCGAACCTCTCCTTGCCCATCTTGAGGAAGAAGATATTCTCGCCCTGACTGGCGTGCGCGGCCAGCGCATCGAACTTCTGACCGCTGAACGCGGTGGTGTCCACCCACGTGGTGATCTCATTGTCGGGGAGGCCGATCTCGGCCATCGCGGCGGCCTCGGCAGGGTCCGGCTCCGGCATGTCCTCATGGAACTCGCGCATGATCTCCCCGAACCGTTGCATCATCGAGCGGGGCATCGTCGTCCAGTACACCTTCGGTGTCAGCGCGGTCATCTCCAGCGCCGCCATCGTGATGCGGTGGGCCTGGATGTGGTCGGGGTGGCCGTAGAAGCCGTTCTCGTCGTAGGTGACGACCACATCGGGTCGGTAGTGCCGCATGAGTTCCGCAAGTCGGGCGGCGCCTTCCTCCACGGGGGTCTGCCAGAAGGAACCGGGGGCGTCGTTGCTCGGCCAGCCAGTCATCCCGGAGTCGGCATAGTCCAGCATCTCCAGATCGCTGACCTTGAGGATGTCACAGCTCGCCTCTAGCTCTTGACGGCGCATCAAGACAACGGCCGCCGGATCGTGGCCGGGATCACCCGGCTTGACACCCCCCGGTCCGTCACCACAACCGCCATCGGTACACGTCACGAGAACCGTACGGATGCCTTCCGCCGCGTACCGCGCGAGGGCCCCTCCGGTTCCGGTGGCCTCGTCGTCGGGGTGGGCGTGCACTGCCATGAGCGTCAAGGGCCGGTCAGTCATGAATACAGTCCTCCTGCAGAAGTACGTCTCGGTCCGAGTGCGCGGCAGGCGTACCGCGACCCCGGGGCCCGGGCCCTGGCGGGCGGACGACCCTGTGGTCTCCGTATCCCCCACCCGTGCGGCTTCGGCGCCTCGGTCGATGCAACAGCGCCGACAGGACCGGTTGTTCCCGGCGCGGCGGCTTGGCCTTCCAGGCGTCGGCGTCTCAACGCGAACGAGGTACAGGCGCGACCGGCGCGTCTCAGCGCCACGTCAGATCCGACGTCCATCCGGCACCAGCCGTGAGTTTCCGACACGAAATTCGAGTCCCTACAACCCGGCCCAGGGGGTTCAGTTGGTCCGCGAGTTCCGCGGGTGCCCGCCGACGTGGCCCACATAGATGCGCCCGTTCCCGGCAGTGTTGTCATACAGGTGCAGGCGGGGCGCCGGGGGCTTGCCCGAACCGATCCTGATGTGCTCGGTTATGAGGACGCGTCCGGCGGGGTGTACGTCCTGCGGGACGGGGAGCACGCGTTCATCGCGCAGCCTCGGCGTGTGCAGCACCAACTGCGATTCGTTGGCCGAGTACCGACTCCTGGGGAAGCGGGATGGGGGCGTCTGTCCAGAATCGGTAGGCGGTCAGGTGCGGCAGCGCTTCGGCGCCGCGGTCGGCCTTCGAGTGGGCGTACGCGTCGAGCGCGCGCAGTGCCTCCCAGATCCGCTGCCGCCAAGTGGCCTCGGCGGTGTGGCCGCGCAGCGGCTGACACGTGGCCAGGACGTCGCCCAGGACCACCCGGGGCAGCTCCGCAGCGGCCCCGTTCGACGAGTTCTTCCCACGAGGCCGGGACGGCTTCATGGGCGTCAGGGGCGGCGACTGGCCGGTCGGTGGCCGCGAGCTGGGAGCGCAGCCAGGCAATCTCTCAGGCCTGTTCGTCCAGCAGTTCCTCGGCGGCCTCCACTTCGCACTCCGCCAGGTCCCGCTGCTCCGCGTCGTTGAGAACCTGGCCGAGGTCGCTACTCCCGATGACCTGCAGCAGGCCCTCGTTGACGGCCTGCGCGTCCTGCAGGGCCTTGCGTGCGGCCTCCACCGTCCTGAGTGCTTCCGCCTCCCGGGCCTGGGCCATCCGCGTGTCCTGCTGTGCCGCACGAAGGAGATCGCGGGTCGTCGCCAGCTCGCCACACAGTGCGTCCTGTGCCTGGAGCGCGGCGGTCAGCTGGGCCTCGGTGGCGTGGCGGTCCTCGGAGTGATTCTCCGTGGCCGCCCTTTGTCTGGTCGCGCTGGAGGTGGTGGCCGAGGCCGCCGACGGGCGCGAGGGCCTGGCCCTCGCCAGAGAACACCTGCCCGACATTGCGCTCATCGACATCCAGATGCCGGTCATCGACGGCATCAAGGCGACCCGGCTCATCGCCGCAGACCCGAGCCTGGCCGGGGTACACGTCGTCATCCTGACCAACTGCGGCCTGGACGAATACGTCTTCGACGCCCTGCGCGCCGGCGCCGCCGGATTCCTCGTCAAAGACATCGTGCCTGAGGACTTCCTCCACTCCGTGCGCGTCGCCGCACACGGCGACGCGCTGCTCGCCCCGTCGATCACCCGCAAGCTGATCAACCGGTACGTCACCCAGCCCTCCACCCTGGCGCCGCCACGGAGCTGGAAGAGCTGACCAGCCGCGAACGCGAGGCCGTCGCCCTGTCGCGCAGGGCTTCTCCAACGATCAGGCCGACCAGATGGTGATCAGCCCACTGACCGCGAAGACCCACATCAACCGGGCCATGGCCAAGCTCCACGCCCGCGACCGTGCCCAACTGGTGGTCCTTGCCTACGAATCCGGCCTGGTCACCCCACGCAACCGGTGACACCGACGGCCTCAGCCACCGTCCGACTCCGCTGGCGCTGGGTCGGCCTCCCCGGCGTGTCTGCACTGATGCGGTGGCGTTGCGACTGGGGTCGATCCTGCGGGTTTGCCTGCGACTGAGACAGTCACGGCCCTTGCCGGGGAGTCCGAGGGGGCCATGTCCGGGCACGGCGGATACCCCGCCTCGGGGCTCAAGGGAACGCGTGGCCGACGCTGAGATTGAACACGGTTCCCGGGGCCGATACCACGGAAGGGCTCTTCCGTGCAGGAAGTCAAGCCTGGCAGCGCGGCGAACAAATAATCGGTTGCCTGTCGGCGTGGTGGTGGATGCAATGTCCGGCGTGATCACCCGGGTGCGCTCGCCACGGCGAGATGGGACGAACGCGTACTACCGGGCCTTGCCACTCTGCGATCCGGCCACACGGCAACCGAATCGCCACTCGGGAGACGCCAACGCATGCATACGCCACCATCGCCACCTGGAGCGGAGCCGACTGACGGCTCATCCGTCCAGATCGGCGCTCTCGTTCCGCTGACTCGGCCTGGCTGGGTCGAGGCAGGCCAGCACTTGCTCGCTGGACTCGAACTGGCCGTTGGCGAAGTCAATGACGCCGGCGGGATCGTCGGAAGACCACTCAAGCTGGTGGTCCGGGACACCGCGGCTGATCCACAGAGGGCCGCGGCGGCCGTCGACGAACTGGCTCGCCTGGGCGTGGCTGCCTTGGCGGGGGAGTATCACAGCGTCGTCGCTCGCGCCGCTGCCGCCAGGGCCGACGCCCTCGGCCTGCCGTTCCTCTGCTCGTCGGCGGTTATCGACGCGCTCACCGAACAGCCGACGGAATGGGTCGCGCGCCTCTGCCCGGCACAGTCCCACGGCTGGCGGATCTACGCGGACTTCCTCCTCGGCGCGGGTCACCGTCGCATCGCCGTAGCAGCCCAGCCGAGCGTCTACTGGGCATCTGGGACCCGCATTCTGCGGGACTACCTCGCTCCGCGCGGCGGCACCGTCATCGAACTGGACGTAGCCGCGCTCGCCCCCACGGCCGTGTGCGACGCACTCGTCGACCATCGCGCGACAGCCCTCCTTCTTCTGGTCGGCCACCCGGAGCCGGCAGTGCCGATCGTCACGGCTGTCCGCGGCGACCAGCGCCTCGCCGCACTCATGATCGGTGCTCCGGCCGGGCAACCGGAGTTCGCCGAATGGGCGGCGTTGCTGGGCGACGACGGCTCAGCGGTCCCGTTCTTGCGCTACCTGCCCGAGCGACTCAGCCCACTCGGTGCCCGAGTCGAGACGGCCCTCCGCGAGCGGCTGGGCGAAGCGCCCTCCTTCGTCGCCTTCGAGGGCTACGACACGGTCGCCGTCCTCGCCGATGTGCTGCGTTCTCACGGCGCGGACCGGGCGCGCGTTGCCGCATCCTGGCCACGCGTCGCCGTCGAAGGCACGCGCGGGTTGATCCAGTTCTCCCGCACACCAGGCATCAGCGTTTGGCAATGGGCCTGGACGTCAGTCCAAGTCGTTGATCGAGATCCGGCGGAACCCGATCGCTTTCGGGTCCTTCACGCCGGCTGAGACTGGAGGGCGTTGGCGAAGCGCCCCCGAACACCTGGTCAGTCATGGGGTGGGTACGAGTGGAAGGGGCCGGGAAGGCCGCATTGCGACTCACCGCTTACTAGGCCTTGTCGGGTGGGTCAGCCCCGGCTGAAGCGGGCCTGACCCGCCGCGTTACGGTTGACGAGCCTGCCTGATTCCTCGCCTCTGGAAGAGCCACTCCATGCCCGCGCGTACCGTCCTGGTCCTTCAGCACATCGATGTCGAGAAGCCCGGCATGATCCTGGACGCGCTGGATGGCAGTGGCTTGGACATCGTCACCCGGAACCTGCTCGAAGCTCCCGGCGCCGCGGCGCACGATCTGCCGCCAGTGTCCGACCTGGCGGGCCTGGTCGTCATGGGCGGCCCCATGAATGCCGACGACCTGACCGGCTATCCCGGGCTGAAGCTTGAGCGGGACCTGCTGGCCGATGCGCTGCGGGCGCAGGTCCCGACGCTGGGCGTGTGCCTGGGCGCTCAGCTCCTCGCCCGCGCTCACGGCCTTGGCGTGCGGCCCGGCACGGAGCTCGGTCAACCGGTTGAGATCGGCTGGTCCCCGCTGCGCGACGTGGACCGTACCGACCCCGTCGTCGGTCCCTTGGCCGACGCTCCTGGCGTGCTCCACTGGCACGGAGACCGCATCGTTCCAGGTGACGACACCCGGGTCCTGGCCCGCACAGGTACCACCGAGTGTCAGGCATTCCGTGCGGGACCGGCGGCCTGGGGGCTTCAGTTCCATCTGGAGGTCACCCCGGCCCTGCTGGACGACTGGCTCGCCGAGCCGTCCTTCACCGCCGAGGCCGTGGAGGCCCTCGGCCCCGACGCGACGGCCAAGCTGCAGGCCGACGCCCGCGCCGTTGCTCCGGCCCTGCGTCCCTTGGCCGAGCGGAGCCTGGCCCATCTCCGCGCGCTCATCCTCGAACGCGCCTCCTGCTGACGTCTTCCGGCGGGGGGACATGAGCAGCGGGTCGTGAGCGGTGCCACAGCCGGATCGCTGTGAGGGTGACCGTGCCGTCCCCGGTCCGCTGCGTAGAGCCTGCGAACTCAGTGCTGGCCGACTGGCTCGCCATGGCCCTGCCACGGTCGGGCGAGTGTGATCAGCGCTACCGCAGAGAGGAGAACAAAGCCCAGTACCACGACGGCCGTCGACATGGCGGTGGTATCACCCAGAACGCCGGGTAGCGGTGCGGCCGCGGCGCCGAGCGCGAACTGGGCGCCGCCGAGCACGCCGGAAGCGGCTCCGGGGGCGTCACTACCGACCGCGAGGATGATGGCGGTCGACGCGGGCAGCACTATTCCGAACCCGAACGTCACGCCGAACAGGCAGGCCCATGTGGCTGGGAACGTGCTGATGCCGACTGCGAGCAGGGTCACCAGGATGATCATGCAGGCTACGGTGATGGCCACGCCGATGACGAGCAGGGAGTTGAGACGTACGCGCTCGACCAGCCGTCCGAAGGTCGCACCGGCCACGACGGTGCCGACGGCGTTCGTGGCGAAGACGAGGCTGTAACCGGTGGGTGACAAGTCGTAGACGCTTTGGAAGACGAAGGGCGAGCCGGTGATGTAGGCGAACAGGGCGCCTAGTCCGCAACCCATGACGAGCAGATAGCCGACCAGTTCGCGACGCCGAAGCAATCCGCCCATCGCGGCGAGTACTGCCCGCACACCTCCGGTCCGGCGCCGCTCGACGGGCAGCGATTCGGGAACCCACGCCCAGACCGCGGTCAGCAACAACAGCCCGGCCACGGCCAGCGCCACGAACACCAGACGCCATGAGCCGACGCCGAGAATGAGGCCTCCGACGACCGGCGCCAGAACCGGCGCGGTCATCCCGATCACACTCAGCGTGGAGAGTTGGCGGGCCGCGTGGGCGCCGGTGAACCGGTCGCCGATGACCGCCCGTCCGATGACAAGCCCCGCGCTGCCGGCGATCCCTTGCAGCAGTCGGGCGATGTGGAACACGCCGATGGACGGGGCGAGCGCGCAGACCAGGGACAACACAGTGAACATGCCCGAACCAGCCATAAGCAAGCGTCGTCGCCCCAGCGCGTCACTGACCGGGCCGAGTACGATCTGACCGACGGCGAGCCCGACGAGGCAGGCCGTCAGGGACAGTTGGACGGCCGTTCCCGAGGTTCCCAACGAGGTGACGATCTCAGGGAAGCCAGGCGCGTACATGTCGGTGGCGAACGGCGATATCGCCGAGAGTCCACCAAGGACGATGGTGAGTCGCCCCGTTCCGGTCCGAAGGGCCGCGGAATCGATACTGACGTTCATCGGTCTCCATCCGAGGATGTCTGCTGTGAGAGATACCGGTCGAGACGCGGCTGCTCCTCGGCGACGCAGGCGTCGGTGCGGTCGGTGATGCCGCTGGTGCGGACGTCGGTCGCGGACGCCGGTGAAGAAGGAGCTGAGATCCCGATCCGACCGGTGAGGCCGAAGTCGATCATCGTCTCGACCCGGTCCTGCCTGATCACGACGACCCGGGTCGGCGCGGCGTGGAACCTCTGGGTGACGGGCACGCCGGTGTCGTCGAGCGACGACGTGGCGGCCGGTGCGACCGCTACGTGTCACATCGTCGGCGCCGGGGCCGCGCTGCGGTGTGGAGCGATGGACCCGAGGATGTGGAGCGCGGTGCTTTCCCCGGCGGGCGTCAGGAGTGCGCCCGCCTGAACTGGGCGGGAGCAGTTCCCCGGTCGCGCCGGAAGGCATAGCCGAAATTGCTGGGCGAGGCGTAGCCGACCTCGTGCCCGATCCGGGCCACCGGCCAGTCGGTCTCGACGAGCAGAGCTGCGGCCCGGTCGAGGCAGCGACGTCGGTGGTACTCCATCACCGGTGTCCCGTACAGCGCGCGGAACCCGGTGGTGAGGCGCCTGACCGACATTGATGACGCGCGGGCCAGATCGGCCAGCGTCGGCGGCGCGTGGCGTTGCTGCCAGAGCAGCTCGGGGACGCGGCGCAACGCGGCCACCTCGTGATCGTCCAGGGCAAGGTCCCGGGCGTCTGCGGGCGGCGGCGTGACCGTGAGCCCGTCGATCAGTGCGGCCAGCGCCGCCACGAGCCGCGATTCCATGAACAGCGGGCGCCCCGGGGACGAGCGCCGGTGCACGAAGATCTCCTCCAGCGGACCGGCCACCGGGTGCAATGCGGCGGACCGGCCCAGATACCGCTCGCGCGCGACGTTCTCCGGCCCGGTGGCAGGTAGGGCGTCCGCACCGAGACCCCCGAGGTAGGATTCCAGCCCGGTCCAGGTCCCGGTGATCGACACCGCTCGGTACCGCTCGCCGTCGCCGTGTGCGACGACACCGTCGGTGGCGCACCGGGGGCTCAGCGCCACCGATCCGGCGTGCAGGTCACCGGCGCCGACGCCGGCCTCGCTGATGTGCATGCGCCCGTCGACGCAGTGCTCCAGCTCGAAGTGGTCGCCCGGAAAGGTGTACCCGACCTGGTGCCCTCCGGCGAAAGCGACGTCGTAGCGGACGATGTGGAACCCGCTCCGCAACGACGTCACCTCGATCGTGCCGTCACCGACCTCCGGACGAAGCCGGTGCCGGACGGTGCCGTCGCTGCTCTCGTCGGCCTGAGCGATCGACGCGTAGTACGCGGCGTACGTCGCGTCCGACGCGGTGGAACCGGCCGCGCCGGCGAGCTGGTGAACCCGGGTCACAAGTTCGTAGGTTAGCTTCCCTCAACGCTTTGGTCTTCTTCTTACGAGTTGGTGCGTGATAGCGGGTGAGGCGTGCTTGCCCGCTTGAGGACTGCCGTTCAGGCTTGGGTGGTGCGGTCGGAGACGAGGCCGGCGATGGCCCGGTAGGTGTCGGGCAGGCGGTCGCGGCGGTGGGTCCGGCGGGTCAGTTGCTTCCAGCGTTTGTGATCGCGCGGCGCTGCGAGAGTCGGGTGTGGGACGCGCTCGGCGCTGATCTGGTGGGGCAGCTCACCGGCGGACACGGCGCGGACTGCGTTCACGCCGCGATGATGCCACTGACGGAGAAGAGGCCACCTCACACCAACAACCCGCACCAGCACCATCGGGTCCGCCGCCCCCCCCCACGTCCAGAAACAGCGGGTGCTCCCGCCCCCGCCGTGCCCCGGGTGACAAGACGAAAGTGCGGTATGACGTCCGCGTACGACTGGGAAAGCGGCGAGGGCCTGTCGCACATCGACGACCCCGCCGCGGTGGACGCCGCGTTCGGGCGCGGCGAGCGGCACCTCGGTACGGCGATGATCGGGCTGGCCTGCATGTGCCCGCTGGCCGAGGCGTCGCCTCGGATCATCAGGGCGATACGGCTGCCGGACGCCACTCAGCGCCAGTTCGCCTTCACCGCGGTCGGCACCGCAGCACGGCTCAACCGCGAGCTGACGCCAGAGCTGTACGCGGCGCTGCGCGCCGAGGGCCCCGGCGGCTTCGCCGAGAACGCCATCGACGACACCCTGGCGTTCGTGCCGTTTCGGAAACTTCCGCTGTGGTTCAAGTGGCGATGGCTGCTGGCCACGGTGTGGAACACCGCGCACGGCTGGTGGCTGCGGACCGCGGACGCGGCCGGTGACGCCTGGCGGACACTGCGCGGACGCCGCTCCTGAGCCCAGCGCTCCGGGTGGCGGACCAGGAAGTCGGTGGTCCTGGCCAGGCTGTGCGTATGGATCAGAGGGTGAGCTCTGTTTCCCCGGTCGTGTGCGGAGTGGCCCGGTGCGGATACCGGCCGCTCACGGGCGCTTGCTCCGACACGCTGTAGAACTGCCCCGCCCAGCGCCGGAACGGCATGATCGGCCCGTCACCCTTCGCGAGCCGCGGACGCTCCAGATAGGTGCTGTGCGCCCAGATGGCGGCGTCCCTCTTGGTGTCGGCGGCAGCCGCCCGTGCGAACAGCTTGGGAGCCAGGGCGGCCACCGTTCTCGCGGCTCTCCCGCGGCCCGGCCCCGTAGGACGCAGGGCGACCGACACCCGCAGATCGCTGCGGCCGATGTCCACGGGCGTCACACAGATCCGGGCGCGCAGGTCGAAGCCGAACTTCATGTCGTCAGCTTCTACCCTGATGGTGCTGAGCCCTTCCATGGTGAAGCGCACCGTCGGCAGTGTGGAGTACCGCTTTCCCGATCGCTCGCCGGCCGGGCCGAGCCGGTACGCGACCGACAACTGGTGTCCTTCAAGCAGTGGTTCTCCCATGACCTGGAGGGCGAGCCCGTGCAGCGGGCCGAAGTGCCCGACGTCCACGAAGTTCTCCATGACGTCCTGGGGGTGGGCCAGCAGCGCACGCGGGGTGCAGTGGGGCTTGGGGAAGCCCGGGTTCAGTAGCCCCCTGACCTCCCACTGGGGGGCCTTCCCTTCGGCGTGGTTCCACACGAAGACGAGGTCGTCGACTTCGCGGAACTCCAGTGTGGTCAGGCGGGCTTTGGGCGCGGGCGTGCCGTATCCGGTCTTGACGCACGCCCCGTCCGGGCCGAACTGGAAGTTGTGGAAGGGGCAGACGATGTTGTCCCCACTTACCGTCCCACCGTGGCCCAGGTGCGCCCCAAGGTGCGGGCAGAACGGCCGGACAGCGCTCAGTCTTCCGCTGGTTGTGCGGTAGAGGACGACGTCCTGGCCCATCAGCCGGCGATTCAGCACCTTTCCCGGCTTGACCTCGTCGCTCGTGGCCAGCGCGAACCAGCCATCAGGGTAGGGCAGTCGGGGTTCTTGCCGCTCCGGCGACGGCGGGGCCGTGCGCATCGGGTCGGACTCGCGTCGATTCCACACGCTCATGGTGGTACGCCCTTCGTTGCTCAGGGATTTCGCTCGGTCTGCCGCGTCATGGCCGCCCGCGCCGGGGGCTGGTATCTCCGACCAAGTGCTGGCTGGGGGCGTGTGCTCGCCCCGCCGCGCTCCTCAGCTGTCAACGGTCAGCCGTCAACTGCTCGCCGTGATCCGCCGCGTCGTCGCTGTCCGGCGCGCTGTAGAACTGGTCCGCCCAGCGCCGGAACTTCATGACCGGCCCGTCCCCCTTGGCCAGGCGGGGCTGCTGGGCGTATCGCCGGTGCTCCCAGATGGGAAAGTCCTTCCTGGTGTCGTACCAGAACAGCCAGGTGAGGGTCCTGGCGGCCAGCTCGGCCAGGGGCTTGGCGGCCTTGCCGTCGCCGAGCTTGGTGAGCCGCGCGCTGGCCGTCAGGCGCAGGTCCACATGTGCGGAGTCCACAGGGGTGGCGCAGAACCTGGTACGCATCTGAAGGCCGAGCTGGTCCACCTCGACCTCGGTGTAACCGACGCCGATGCCCTGGACGACGACCTTCACCTTCGGCGCGACCGAGGACACCCGCGCCGGGTCCTTGCTGTTCTTGGCCTGGTGGAAACGGTAGGTGGTTCCCATGCGGACGCCGTCGAACCAGGGCTCTTCGATGACCTCGGCCCGGATGCCGTGGGTCGGCAGGAAGTGTCCGTGGTCCACGATGTTCTCGATGACGTCCTGCGGGTACTCCACCAGCGCGCGGACCGTGCTGTACGGCTTGGAGAAGCCCACCGGCGACCGGGTGTCGATCTCCCATGACGGAGGCTTGCCCAGCGCATGCCGCCACACGAAGACCAGACCCTCGACCTCGGAGCACGCCATCGTGGCCAGCCGGGCCTTGGGCGGCGGGGTGTCGTACCCCGTCCTCACACACGCCCCGTCCGGGCCGAACTGGAAGTTGTGGAAGGGGCAGACGATGTCCTCGCCACACACCGTTCCGCCGTAGCCGATGTGGGCTCCCATGTGCGGACAGTGCGCCTCCGTCGCGCGGACCCGCCCGCCGGCCGAGCGGTACAGCACCACGTCCTCGCCCATCAGCCGCCGGGTGAGAACCTTTCCCCGCGTCAGCTCGTGGCTCGCGGCCAGGGCGAACCAGCCGTCCGCGTAAGGGCCCCTGGACGCCAGTTGTGACATCGACGGAGGCAGGCCTGCTTCCCCCTTGTCGTACCAGCCCGTCTTTCTGATCCTCATACTGCCCCTTCCATCGCTCCAGAGGCGCCGCTCTCGGCAGCACTCCTGGCTTTCCGACTCAGCCTGCTGCAGGTCCTACCGACCTTGATCCATCGACAACCGGGGGCCTTGGGGCGGTCGGTGGTGAATCCGAGGCGCATCTGGCATACGGACTGGAGTTGAGCGCGAAGTAGCGAATTTCACCCCCTGTGCCCGGCGGAGACCAGGGTGGCTAGGGGTATATACCGCACATACTGGGGCCGTGCTGGGGGAACCAGGGCGCGTCCGACACTCATACGGTCTCGCTGGGCCCGGCCCAGGCCGGGCCCGCGGGCCCGGCGGGGTCCACCCGCCGCAGATCGCGCTCCGGGACAGCGAGGCGCGTAGTGTCCCAGTTCACGCGCAGCAGCCAGCCGCCGCGCCGCGCCGGGTTGCCGGGGGCCGGCCCGCCCGGTCACCTCGGCGACCAGGCGGCCGGACGCCGCCCTCCTCGCACCGCGCGCTGATCAAAGCGCCGTCGCGATCCTTCATGCCGAGTCCTTCATGCCGACGAACGCAGCCGCGCACGCGCGCTCCCATATCGCCTGTGCGGCATGACCAAGGAGCTTCGATGGCCCGGGTTTCGGGGGCCGTTCCCGACTACCACCGGCTACGCGCCCGGCGCGGGCAGCACGTGTGCGGCGGCGCGCTCCCCATTGCGCGGGCACCCACGCGCGCCTGGGGCGCGTGGGTGTACGCAGCGGTTGAGAATGAACACGTACGGGTACATTCTGCCTGCCTATCCGCTATTCGCCCCGTGAAGGCCCTTTGCGGAGGCTTCGTAGAAAGTGCACCAAAAGCTATGGATCTTCAGCTCGCGGACACGACCGCCGTCGTCACAGGAGCCAGCCAGGGCACCGGACTCGCCATCACCAAGGCCCTGCTGGCCGAGGGTGTGCGGGTGGTCGGCTGCGCCCGTACGATCACTCCCGCGCTCAGGGACTCCGGCGCCGTCCCGGTCGTGTGCGATGTCAGCACGCCCGACGGGCCGCGCGATGTCATCGAGACGGCCGTCGACACGCTCGGCGGCCTCGACTTCGTCGTCAACAACGTGGGCGGCAAGGACACCCACACCATGGGCGGGTTCCTCGCCCTGGACGACGCCGACTGGCAGCGGACGCTCGACATCAACTTCTACAGCACCGTACGCGTCGTCCGGGCCGCGCTGCCCCATCTGGTACGGCGCCGGGGCGCGATCGTCAACATCTCCTCAACCGCCGCCCGCGTACCGGCCCCCACGACGGTCGACTACGGGGCGGCCAAGGCGGCACTCAACGCGCTGACCAAGGCGCTGGACGAGGAGTTCGGCCCCCAGGGCGTACGCGCCCTGACCGTCTCACCCGGCCCCATCAACATCCCGCGCTTAAGGGACCCGAACGGGCCCGGAGCGATCCTCGCCGCGGCGTTCGGCGTACCGCAGGAGGAGGTCGTGAAGCATATGCCCACCCGGTTCCGGCTGTCGACCGGGCACATCGCCGAACCGGATCACATCGGCGCCCTGGTCGCCTTTCTGCTCTCCGGCCATGCGGCCAGCATCGCCGGGAGCGACATCCGGATCGACGACGGACTGGTGAAGACCGCCTGACGGCCGAGGCGATCACGTCTCCACCTCGCGGTGATCCTCATCCGGCCCCGGCGCTGACCCGGTGCGGTCAGAGGCTGAAGACCTGTCGTGCGTTGCCGGACAGAGACAGCGCGGTGGCCTCCTCGTCCAGGCCCAGTTCACCGAGATGTTCCAGCGCCCGCACAGGGGCGATCATGGGGTAGTTCGTGCCGAACAACACCTTGCTACGGCCCCGGCCCCGGAGGTGGTCGGCCAGCTCGCGCGGGTAGCGGCGGGCGGTGTAGGCGCTGGTGTCGATGTAGACGTTGGCGTGTTTGTCGGCCACCGCGATCATTTCCGTGGTCCACGGGTAGCCGATGTGTCCGCACACGATGGTCAGCTCGGGAAAGTCGAGAGCGATCTGGTCGATGTAGGGAATGGGGCGACCGGTCTCGGACGGGCGCAGCGGGCCGGTGTGCCCGACCTGGGTGCAGAAGGGGATGCCGAGGTCGACGCAGGCGGCGTACAGCGGGTAGTACAGCCGGTCGGTGGGCGGGAGCTGCCACAGCCAGGGCACGATCCGAAGGGCCACGAAGCCGAGTTCCTGCACGGCACGGCGCAGTTCCCGCACGGCTTGGACCGGCCGGGTCAGGTCCGCACCGGCCACTCCGCGCAGCCGTCCCTCGGACTGGGCGACGAACTCAGCCACTTCGTCATTGCTGATCAGTGGCCCTTGGGGCCCGTACCAGGCCGCCGACAGCCCGACCTCGACATCGGCCGCGGTCATCGCGTCCACCGTGGCCTTGACCGGAAACGGCTCCTCCAGCAGCCCCCGCCCCGTCCACCGGCGCAACGACTCGAACATCTCGTGGTTGGAGTGACGGAGTGTGGGGTGCTGCATCCACGCATCGATGATCGGCGCAGGCTTCCTGCCTCTCTCCTGACGCTGCCGGTGGGACTACACCGGAAGCGACTAAGCGGTCGCTTAGCCCGATCCTGGTACTGCAACGGTTCTTTGCGTGAGTGGTGGCCAGGTTCGTCGTTGGTCTAGTCATGGGGGGACCTTGGTGGTGTGACTCTGGCCATGGCCACCCACGCCTGCCTGACCGTCCTGCGGGCCAGGGAGCTGGACGAGGAAGACGCAGAAACGGAACCTCCCGGCTCATCCACCTCGGCCTCGCCGGAATCCGGCGCCTGGTATCCCGTCTCACCCACCGCCGGCCCACCGGCGATCGACCACATCCTCCACTGGTCGACCTGGCGCCGCAGACGACAACAGCAAGCCCGCATCAGCCACTACAAGCGACGCGGACAGACCCCGCGAAGTACTGACCCACCATCACGCAAAGAACCTTGCAGTATTAGGGCGCCTGCGCGGAGGGCGCCTGACCGGCGGCTGCCCTGGTCAGGCGCCGCACCGGGCTATGGGGGGACTCGGTCAGTTCGTGACCGACGTCAGCGGACGCACCGACTCGGCGAGCGCGTACGGCACCGCATGGGGAACGTCCCACGTCTCATCGGGGCTCCACTGCGCCCATGTCGTGTCCCACCACGCCTGCCCGCGGTCCAGGTCGGCCACCAGTGCTTGCGCTGCCCCCCTGACGAGTTCCGCCTCGCCGTCCGCGAAACCACCCGCGGCAGCCCGTTCCTCGAAGTGCTCGACGTCCTTCCACCGATAGGGACCTCCGTTTCCGGGGACCCAGATGTCGAGTTCCAGGTCCAGTGTGTCGATCCCGTGCGTCGTCCTGCGGAACGGCTGCTGGAAGTTGATATACCAGTCATGCCGGGACCGGTCCTCGCTCCAGAACACCCATACCGCGTACATGTCGCCCGGGCGCTGGAGTTGGAGCACTCCGGGCGACTGCCACCTGTCGGCGATGGCTTGCCACGGATGAGGGCCCCACGTGAAGTCCCCGGTACCGAACGTCATCGGCGTGCCCTGAGCCATGTATACGGCCAGCACGTCATCGCGGTCTTCGACCACGCGGACCGCGTAGGTCAACCAGGGCCTGCTGTCGAGAAGCTCGCGACGGACGATGACCTGTCCGGGAGAAAAGCGTTCAGTCATATCCCTACAGAATCACAGGCGTTGGGCAACGCGCGCTCCGCCCTCGGTGACAACCCCCACGCGAGCCGGCGGCTGGGGAACTCCGCGCTGGAGCGCCTCCTGGTATTACCAACGCCCGTGCGCGAGGCTTGCGTTCGCTCAGGATTCACGTGATCTGCGTCTCTTGACGCCGGTTCCCTGCGTATGGCAGGGGTGCCGAGCCGCTCGGCCTGCCCATATAGCCTCTCGGGCTTGTGAGTTGCTGGGTGATGGCCATGCGGGGGTCTCTGTCCGGCCGGGCTGCCGGCGCGGAGCCGGGGATTCCATGAGGGCGCTTGGGGGCGGGCGCCCCGGCAGGTCGTCAAATTGTCATATACCGTGTCCTGGGTCACATTGCCTCGGTATCTTGTCGTGTGATTGGATCAGTGGCGTTCGGGTTACCGTGCAGTGAATCGATTGCATCTGATCGGCCAACTGCACAAACGACAAGGCCCGTGCATGAGCGGCGAGTTGTAGAGGCTCGCAGGAGTCCTTGGGGGAGGGCGCGTTTCTTGGCTGCCGTACAGAGATAGGGCGCAACTCTCTCTCGCATACTTACTTGGGCCACGGTAGACGCCCCTCGTGGTCATTGCCGGATCGAACCTGACCGGTAGTCTGAGCAAAAAAGTGCATACTCCATCGATCTGGTCGTACTCCTGTACTGGCGTGTACCACGCGTACGGGCGTGGATGTGAAAGGACCGGACCTCTTGAACGACTTAGGCGACTTAAACGACAGCGTTGTCGAGACGCTTTCCCGCCTCTGGGAAGAAGCTCTCGGTGAGCCCGTAACCGATATCGACGCCGATTTCTTCGACCTCGGCGGTGATTCACTCCTGGCACTGACGATCGCGACCCGCGCGATCGACGCGGGCCTGGCCATGCCGCGTTCCGGAGTTCTCCGTAGAAGCACCATCAGACAGCTCGCGCAAGCCGTGGACAATCCGGCGCTCTTCGAGCACGTCTGATCCATGGCCATCGCCGTCTTATACGATCACGGCGCCGCGTCACCGCAGGAAGTCCTGCGTGGACTTCGGGCCGTCGCCCCGGTGGTCATCGTCCTCTCCCCCTCTCAGCACGCGGCAGCGGTCCGCCCGCTATTCGAGGAGGGCGGTGCCGAGGTACTGGAGTTGGCGGCGGGTCACGCCACCGTCGTCCGGCTGCTACGGGACCGGGGTGCGCGCGGCCTCGTCACCTTCAGCGAGCGGATGCTGGGGCACACGGCTCTGCTTGGCGAGTCGCTGTCCCTGCCGTTCCACAGCGCCGAGACCGTGGAGCTGCTGACCGACAAATCCGCCCAGCGCCGCCGACTGCGCGAGGCCGGTGTGGACATGGTCCGCACGTACACGCTCACCGCACCGGGCGACTGGGACCACGCGGTCCGCCACACCGGACTGCCCGTGGTCGTCAAGCCCGCCCGGGGCGAGGGCAGCCGGAGCACGGTCCGTATCGACGACGAGAGCAGCGGCCGACGGATCGTCACCGCACTGCTCGCCGCCGAATCCGCCCTGATCGTCGAGGAGTTGCTGCGCGGCGCGGACTCGCACCCCTACGGGGACTATGTGTCGGTGGAGAGCGCTGTCTGCCGCGACGGGGTGTCCCACTACGCCGTAACCGGCAAGTTCCCGCTGGTGCCGCCCTTCCGGGAGACCGGGCAGTTCTGGCCGTCGCATCTGCCGGACGAGGAGGCCACCGCGGTCACCTCTCTGGCGGACCGGGCCGTACGTGCCCTCGGGCTGACCCGGGGACTGGCGCACACCGAGATCAAGATGACGGCGGAAGGCCCGCGCGTCATCGAGGTCAACGGGCGGCTCGGCGGTCATCAGGCAGAACTCGCCCACCGGGCGGCCGGATTGGACCTGATCGCGCTGGCGGGTGAGATCGCTCTGGACCGCAACGTCCGGCCGGAGCGGGTACGGCCGGACCGGGTCTGCTTCCAGCTCAGCACGCCGGCCCCCACCGAGCGCTGCACCCTGCGGCGCATCACCGGTGCGGCCAAGGTCAGAGCATTGCCCGGCATCAGTCTCTACCGTCCCTCGGTGCGCCCCGGAGGCACCGTGGAAGGTGGACCGGCCACCAAGTTCCTCGACCTGACCTGCGGCGAGGCCCCCGACCACGCGGCCATGACCGCACTGGTGGCACAGGTGGTCGAACTGCTCAGCTTCGAGTTCGAGACCGACGGGCAGCCCGTCGCGCGTACCGCCGGCGAACTCTTCGCGGGCTGCTGATCCGTCGACCTTCCGCTGCGAACGGGGGAACCCCCATGCCCAAGAACCCCCTGCCCGGATTTCCCACCACACCCCTCGGTATCGTGCGCGACCTGGTCCCCGAGCCCGGCGCGGCTCGCCGGATGGCCGTCCTGATGTTCGCTCAGTCGCTCGGCACCGGTCTCTTCCTCACCTCCAGCGCGGTCTTCTTCACCCAGACCGCGGGATTCACCACCGGCCAACTGGCCTTCGCCATGACGGTCGCGGGGCTCTGCGGTTTTCTCTGCTCGATGCCGGCCGGCCGGATCGCCGACCGCTTCGGGCCCCGCGTTCCGCTGGTCATCAACTACGTGCTGCTCGGCCCCCTGTACTTCGTCTACCCCTTTGTCAGCAACGTGGCCGAGTTCGCTCTGGTCGCGGCCCTCATCGGGGTGTGTGAAACAGGAGCCAGCCCACTGCGCGGCGCCCTGATCCACGCCCTGTTCGGCAGCGCCAAGGCGGCGGGGGTGCGCGCCCAGATGCGCAGCCTCTTCAATCTCGGCTTCACCGTCGGGGCGGCCATGGCGGGCCTGGCACTGGCCTCCGGCAGTCGCTCCGCCTTCATCGCGGTCACCACGGCGAACGCGGTACTCCAGCTGAGCTGCGCTGTCATCGCCGTCCGGCTGCGCCCGCGGGCCGGTACGGAGCCCGCCCCGGCGGCGCCCGCCAAACGGTCCTGGGCCGCCATCAAGGACCGGCGCTTTCTGCTCGCGACCGGCCTCAGCGGCGTGCTGGAGTTCTATCTGCCGGTCCTCACGGTGGGCATGCCGTTGTGGATCGTCCACCGCACCGGCGCCCCCGGCGCCCTGACGGCCGTGCTGATCTCGCTGAACGCGATCCTGGTGGTGCTCTTCCAGGTCGCCGCGAGCAGGGGATCGGAAACCGTGAGCGGCTCGGGGCGGCTGCTCGTCCGGGCAGGAGCGCTGCTGGCGGTCGCCTGCGTCCTGTTCGCGCTGGCCGGGGGCAGAGGAGCGGTCTGGGCCACGATGCTCCTGGTGCCCTCGCTGATCGTGCTCACGCTGGGCGAACTGGCCCAGGCAGCGGGCAGCTGGGGACTGGCCTTCGCCCTGCCGCCCCCCGGCCGTATGGGCGAGTACCAAGGCGTATTCCATCTCGCGCGAGGCCTCCAGCAGTTCCTGGGCCCCGCTGTTGTCACCGTGCTCACGATGAGCCTCGGAGCCACCGGCTGGCTGATCCTGGCCGCGTTGTTCCTCGTCACCGGCTTGGCCGCCGGGCGGGCCTTCATCCGAGACACCCCACCGGACCCGGCGGCATCCGTTGATGCCGTCACGCCAGAGGAGTCAACCCCATGATCCACAATAGCTACCCGTCATTCCGGCAGGTCCTGGCCGACAACCCCCTCACCAAGGTCGCCGGTGCCCATTCCTCCCTGGGCGGCCTCATCGCCCAGCAGAGCGGCTTCCAGGCGGTGTGGGCATCGAGCTTCGAGATCTCCGCGGCGCGCTGCCTCCCCGACGCCAGCCTCCTGAGCATGACCGACTATCTGGAGGCCGCCGCCAACATCCAAAAGGCGCTGTCCGTGCCGGTCGTCGCCGACTGCGACACCGGATTCGGGAACAGCATGAACGTCGCCTACATGGTGGCCGAGTACGAGAGCGCGGGCATCACCGCCGTGAGCATCGAAGACAAGATCTTCCCGAAGATGAACAGCTTCGCCGCCGCCGATCACACCCTGCTGGGCGTGAGCGCCTTCGCCCACAAGATAGAGACGGCGAAGAAGGCTCAGCGGAACGAGGACTTCTTCGTCATCGCCCGCACGGAGGCCATGATCAGCGGACTCGGTGTCGACGAGGCGCTCAAGCGGTGCACCGCCTACGCCGACGCGGGCGCGGACGCGGTGCTCGTCCACTCGAAGCAGAAGACCAAGGACCAGGTTCTTGAGTTCCTCGGCCGCTGGGACGACCGGCTGCCCGTCGTCGTGGTGCCCACCACCTACCCCGACTGGCACGCGGACGATGCCCGGAAGGCGGGCGTCTCGGCCGTCATCTACGCGAACCAGGGGCTGCGCGCCACGATCACCTCACTGCGCGACACCTTCCAGTCGATCTACGAGACCGGCCACTCCGCCCACCTGGAGGACAGCATCTCCGAGGTCAAGGACGTCTTCGACCTCCAGCGGCTCGACGAGTGGCAGCAGATGGGCGTCTGACAGCCGTACTCCTCAGCACGCGACCTGACGTCTCATCAGGCAACAGACGTCAGGCATGAACCAGAAAGGGACATAGTGTTGTTGCAAGACGCGGCCACGGTGCGCCGCCAGGCGGCGCGCGCACGGGCGCTCGCACTGACCACGGTCAGCACTGCCAAGACCGGTCACATCGGCGCGGACCTCTCCGCCATGGACATCCTGTGCAGCCTCTACTTCGGTGTCCTGCGAGGCGGGCCCGACGACGCCGACCGGGACCGGTTCGTCCTCAGCAAGGCCCACGCCTCCGCGGCCATGTACAGCGTGCTGGCGCTCAAGGGGCTCCTGCCGGAAGAGGAGCTGGCGACCTTCGGCGGCGCCGGCTCCCGCCTGAGCACCGTGGTCTCCACCCGGGTGCCGGGAGTCGAGTTCAACACCGGCTCGCTCGGCCACGGCCTCTCCCTCGGTGTCGGCTCCGCGCTCGGCGCCCGTGTCCAGGGCTCCACGCGGCGCACCTTCGTGCTGACCGGCGACGGGGAGCTCCAGGAGGGAAGCAACTGGGAGGCGGCGATGCTCGCGGCCTCCCGGAACCTCGACAGCCTCGTCGTGGTGGTCGACCGCAACCTCGCCCAGAAGGGCGCGAGCACCGAGGACATCAACGCCCTGGAGCCGCTGGACGAGAAGTGGCGCTCGTTCGGCTGGGAGGTGCGCACGGTCGACGGGCACGATGTCGCGGCTCTGCTCGACGTGTTCCGTGCGGTGCCGCTCACCGTCGGCAAGCCGACCTGTGTCATCGCGTCGACGGTCAAGGGCAAGGGCGTGTCCTTCATGGAACGCAACCTTGAGTGGCACAGCCGCCAGATCACGCCGGAACTCCTGCAGCAAGCGCTCCAGGAGCTTGAGGAGGTCACCCATGACTGACTGTGCCACCGCGTTCTCCGCGGAGCTGCTCGACCTGGCGCGCAAGGACGAGCGGATCTGCGTCGTCAACAACGACTCCGCCGAGACCCACTCCGCGCTCGGCTTCCAGTCCGAGTTCCCCGACCGGTTCATCGACGTCGGCATCGCCGAGCAGAACCTGGTCGGCGTCTCGATCGGCCTGGCCAACAGCGGGCTGCGCTCGCTGGTCTACTCCGCGTCCTGCTTCATGACCTCACGGGCCCTGGAGCAGATCAAGAACGCCGCGTACACCGGCGCCGACGTCGTCTTCTGCGGCTTCGTCAGCGGCCTGGCCTACGGGGCGCTCGGCGGAACCCACCACGCGGTCGAGGACCTGGCATGGATGCGCGCCATCCCGCGCATGAAGGTCTTCGCACCGGCGACGCCCCGGGACACCGTCGCCGCGCTCCACGAGGCGCTGGCCCACGAAGGACCGGTCTACATCAGGATCGTCAGCAAGCTCGACACCCCCGAGCTGTTCCCGGCCGACCACACCTTCGCCTGCGGCGGATCGGCCCAGCCGCGCGACGGCAGGGACGTCACCCTGATCGGCAGCGGTCTGCTCACCACCCGGCTCGTGGAGGCGGCCCGCCTCCTCGCCGAGGACGGGGTGGACGCCCGTGTCCTGCACCTGGGCTCCGTCGAGCCGATCGACGCCGAGGCCATCGCCAGGGCGGCGCGCGAGACGGGCCGGCTCGTGGTCGCGGAGGACCACGTGGTCAACGGCGGCCTCGGTGGCGCGGTCGCGGAGGTCGTCGTGCGTACGACCCCCGTGCCCGTCCTGCAGATCGGCATACCGCAGGTGTTCGCCCCCATCGGCCCCGCCGGTCATCTCTACGACCACTTCGGGCTGACCGCACCGAAGCTGGCCCAGCGGGTGGCGCGGTGGCTGCGATGACCGTACGTGTGGCCGACTATGTCGCCTCCTACCTGCACGACGTGGGTATCCGTACGTGCTACGGACTCTCCGGCACCGGGTCGATCCATCTCGACCAGGCCTTCGCCGCGCACGCCGGACTGATGAACGTCTGCGCCCGGCACGAGACGGCCGCCACGCTGATGGCCACCGGCGCCGCCAAGCTCGACGGCAACCTGGGGGTCGCGCTGGTCACCAGTGGCCCCGGCGCGGTGAACGCTCTCGCCGGGCTGGTCGACGCCTACGCCGACGGCGTGCCGGTGCTCGTCGTCTCCGGCCAGGTCGAGACCCGGCACATCGACGAGGAGGCCCGGTCGTTCGGCGTGCAGGGCTTCGGCGTGGTGAGCAGCGCTCGGAGTGTGACCAAGTACGCGGCGGTGGTGGAGCACCCGTCCGACATCAGGGCGCATCTGGACCGGGCGGTCGGGGAAGCGCTCTCAGGCCGGCCGGGCCCGGTGTGGCTGGACATCCCGCTCGATGTGCAGGCGGCCGAGATCGACCCGGCGGCCCTGCGCGGGGCACCGTCCACTGCCGGCCAGACGAGGGCAGCGGGCGCCCGGCAGGCTGCCCGGCAGCTCATGGCCATGCTGCGCTGCGCCGAACGGCCGCTGGTCATCGCGGGCCAGGGCATCCGGCAGGGCGCGGCCGAGGACCAGTTCCGGACGCTGATCGAGCGGCTGAGGCTGCCGGTGGTCGCCTCCCGGCTGGGCCATGACCTGCTGCCCTACCACTCGCCGCTCTGGTTCGGCCAAGGCGGCATCCGCGGGCGGCTGCACCCGGGTCTGATCATGGCCCAGGCGGACCTGGTCATCTCCCTGGGGTCCAGCCTGTCGATCGGTTTCGTCGGGGAGAACGCCGACGGCTTCCACCCCGACGCGACGGTCGTCGCGGTGGACATCGACCCGTCCCAGCTGAAGAAGAAGGGCGTGCGCATCGACTTCCCGGTCTGCATGGACGTACGGGACCTGCTCGACGCGCTGCTCGACGCCTCGGCGGAGCCGGCCGAGCCGGTCGTGAGCGAGCGCTGGCTGGCCACCTGTGCCGAGCTGAAGGCGGCGCACCCCACGATCGCCGGCGGTGAGCTGCGGGAGCCCCTCAATTCCTACCGCTTCGTCGAGCGGCTGGACGCGCACACCGGCCCCGGGCATGTCTTCGTGGTCGACACCGGAAGCGCCTACTACGTGTCCGGCCAGACCCTGGAGTTCTCCCACGCGCAGCGCGAGATCACCTCCGCGGCGTTCGTCAACATGGGGGCCGCGCTGCCCATGGCGGTGGGCGCGGCGTTCAGCAGACCTGACGGCCAGGTGCTGGTCCTGGTGGGTGACGGGGCCATCGAGCTCAACATCCAGGAGCTGGCGACCGTCAGCCAGTACGGCCTGGACATCAAGGTCTTCGTGCTGAACAACGGCGGGTACGCCTCGATCCGGGAGTCCCAGGAAGCCCTGTGCGACGGCCCCGCCCTCCAGGAGCCGGAGCCGCTGAACTTCCGCGATGTGGCCCGGGCGTTCGGCCTGCCGTACCGCAGGCTGGAGCGCGCCGCCACGCTCGACGCCGACATCGCCGGGCTGCTGGCGCACCCAGGTCCCGAGCTCGTCGAGGTGATGTGCGACCCGGAGCAGCAGCTGCTGCGCCCGCTGCGGGCCGACGGCGGCTTACGGGCCCACGACGGCGCCCCCATCGGGCGGCCGGTGGCGGTGGGGGAGTTGCACCATGCGTGAGTCGATGCCGGTCTCCTGGAACCAGCGGCACCGCCTGGGCCAGACCCTGGAGGATGCCGAGGGCGGGGTCTTCAACCCCCACCACAGCACCCTTCCGCTCGCCCTCACCGGACCCGTGGACCTGGACGCCATGAACCGGGCCTGGCACGCCCTCCAGCGGCGCCACCCGGTGCTGCGCAGCGGCTTCGACCTGGACGCGATGGTGTGGCACATCGGGCTGGCCGAGCCGACCGACCTCCAGCGGATGGCCACCGCCGGGACCGAGGACGCCGATGTGGCGGCCCTGCGGTCGGCCTGCGAGGTCCCCTTCGACCTGGAGCGGGGCCCGGTGGCCCGGCTGCTGGTGATGGACCGGCCGGACGGACAGACGTACTTCGCCCTCTCCAACGAGCACCTGGTCAGCGACGGCTGGTCGCTCAACGTCCTGATGCGCGACCTGTCGGCGCTGTACGCCGCCGAGTGCGGCGGCACAGGGCCCGAACTGCCGCCCGTGCGCATGTCCTACCCCGACTACGTCCGGCAGCAGAACCGGATGATGGACTCCCCGGAGGGGAAACAGGCCCTGGAACGGCTGGCGGCCAGGCTGGCCGGGGTCGGGGCGATCCCGGCGATGCCGATCTCCGGTTTCACCGGGCGCTCACCCGTCCGCTACGAGAAGAAGGACGGGCTCAGCCACCGCCTGCCACTCGACCTGTGCCAGAGCCTGGGCTCGGTGGCCAGGCCACTGCGTATGACCGCCCTGAACCTCATGCACGCCGCGCTGCACCGCTCGCTGTCCACCCTGTCCGGCAGCGCGTCGGTGGCCACCACGCTCTCGACCGCCAACCGGGAGCTGCCCGAGCTGCACCAGACGGCGGGCTGGCTGGCGAGCAAGACCATCATGACCAGCGAGCCGGGGAGCTGGCCGGATACGGCGGACTATCTGCGGCACTTCCGCCGGCGGATGCTCATCACCCTGGACGACAGCCATGTGCCCTGGCCGGTGCTCATCGACCGGATGGACCCGGACGCCGTGGGACGGCAGGCCCGCGTCCCCTACGTCACCTTCAACGCCCGCCCCCTCGGTATGCGCAAGACGGTGGGCACCGTCGGACTGCCCGGTGTCGGGACCCGGCCGCTGCCGATCTCCGTGGGATGGCACGACGCCTCGATCGCGACCTTCTGGGACGAGGACGAGGACGGCGTCACGGTGACGGTCAACTTCAAGACCGACTGGTATGCGCGCGGGGACGTCGAGGCCCTGTGGGACGGCGTCGAGGCGCTGCTGCGCGCCTGGGCGACAGGGCGCCACTGACCGGCGCGTTCCTTGTTCTGCAGAAGGGATTGATCATGCACATTTCGACAACGCGCGAGTCCGCGTCGGTGACGCAGCGCGAGCGCGAGCGCACGCCGCTGGCGGAGGACCGGTCGGCGAGCCACGGGCGAGAAGGCTGCCTCCACCTCCGGGATGTCTTCGACCAGGACGAGGTGGCTCGGGGCAACCGCGCGGTCATCGACGCCGCGCTCGCCCAAGGCGCTCCGACGACCGCGCACCCCACGCGCCGCACCGTCCGCAGTCACACCGTCCGCGTCCGCGACGCGGTCAGCCGCGACGCCGAGCCGGTCGACCAGAGTGCCGTCATGGCCGTCGGAGGCACCTATGACCAGCGCTGACCCACTGGCCGGCGCCCGCAGCCTGACCGACCTGTTCGCCAGGTCGGTCAGGCTGCGGGGGCGGGCTCCCGCCCTCTCCGAGAGCGGCCGGGACATCACCTACGCGGAACTCGACGAGGCGTCGGACGCCGTCGCCGCGCTGCTCGCCGCCGCCGGGGTGGGCCGTGGCGATCTGGTGGGCGTACTCATGGAGCGCACCCACCGGATGCCCGGCTGGATTCTCGGCATCCTCAAGGCCGGAGCGGCCTACGTACCGTTCGACCCGGCCTACCCCCGCGAGCGGCTGCACTACATGGCCGCCGACGCCCAGGTGAAGTTCCTGGTCGGCGACCAGGAGCAGGCAGCAGCCTGCGGCCTTGACGGCGTCGAGGTCATCGACCCCCGCACGCCCGCGCCCGCCGTCACGACCGCCGTCACACCGGACCCGCAGGACCCGGCGTACGTGATCTACACCTCAGGGTCCACCGGGCAGCCGAAGGGCTGCGTCGTCACCCACGCCAACGTGCTGGCGCTCCTCGAAGCCATGCTGCCGCTGTTCGACGTCGGACCGCGCGACCGCTGGTCGCTCTTCCACTCCTTCAGCTTCGACTTCTCCGTCTGGGAGCTGTGGGGAGCCCTGGCCACCGGTGGCACCGCCGTGGTGGTTCCCGCCGCGGCGGCTCGCGCGACCGAGGACTTCCTGCGCCTGCTCGGCGATGAGGGCGTCACGGTGCTCAACCAAGTGCCCTCCGTCTTCCGGTTCCTCGCCCGTGAGTACGTGGACTCCGGCGCGCCCGACCTCGCCCTACGCTATGTGATCTTCGGCGGTGAGAACGTCGACCTGGACGTCGTCAGGGCGTACACGGACGCCGCGGGTCAGCGGGCACCGGCGTTCGTCAACATGTACGGCGTCACGGAGACCACCGTGTTCACGACGGGCAGGACGCTCACCCCCGAGGACCTCGCGGGCTCCGTGCGCTCACCCATCGGGGTACCGCTGCCCCACTTGTCGGTCCAACTCCGCGATGACGGACTGGAACTGGTGACCGATGGCGAGCCCGGCGAGATGTGGGTGGCCGGCACCGGGGTGACGGCGGGCTACCTGCACCGGCCCGAGCTCACCGCCGACCGCTTCCGCACATTCGACGGGGAACGCTGGTACCGCACCGGTGACCTCGCCCGCCGACTGCCGGACGGCGCCCTGGAGTACCTGGGCCGCAACGACCAGCAAGTCAAGATCCGCGGCCACCGGGTCGAGCTGGCCGAGGTGGAGGAGGCGCTGCGGGCCGACGCGGCCGTCCACGACGCGGCTGCCGCGGTGGCGTACGACGCCGACGGCACCGCCGTGCTCGTGACGCTGGTGGTCCCGGCGGAGGACGGCGCCTTCAGCACCGCCGCGCTGCGCCGCCACGCCCGCGCCACCGTGCCCGCCTACCTGGTGCCCAACCGCTTCCTGCGGGTGGACACGCTGCCGCTGACCCCGTCCGGCAAGCTGGACCGGCGCGCGGTCCAGGAACTCGCCACCGCCGGTACCCCCCAGTCCGCGCCCGCCGGTCCACGCACCCGGGTGCTCGTCGTGGACCCCGTCCACGAGAGCGCCCTGGCGGAACTTCGCCGCACCTACGACGTCCACGTCGAGCTGCGCCCCCCGGCCGACCGCCTGGTGCGGCTGGTCGAGGACGCCGAGGTCGTCGTGGTGCGCAGCGGGGTGCGCGTCGACGCGGACGTCATCCGGGCCGCGCCCCGGCTGAAGGTGGTGGCCCGGGCGGGCTCGGGGGTCGACAACATCGACCTCGACGCCGCCAGGGCCGCCGGGGTGAGGGTGTTCAACGTCCCCGGAGTCTCCGCTCCGGCCGTCGCCGAACTGGCCCTGGGGCTCATGCTGTCGGCCGCCCGCCACATCGTGCTGGCCGACCGCCAGGTGCGGGCCGGGGTCTGGAACAAGGCCGCACTCGCGGGCGTCGAACTCGGCGGGAAGACCCTCGGCCTGGTGGGCGTGGGCGCGATCGGCTCGCGCCTGGCCCAGCTGGCCCGGGGACTGGGGATGCGGGTAGTGGCCACCGTGGACCGGGACACACCGGAGCGGCGGGAGCGGCTGCGCGAGCAGGGAGTCGAACTGGTGGCTCTGGACGCGCTGTTGTCCACCGCCGACGTGGTGTGCCTGGCCGTGCCGCTCACCGGACGTACCCGCCATCTGATCGACGACCAGGCGCTGCGGATCATGAAGCGTTCGGCGCTGCTGGTCAACATCTCGCGGGGGCCCGTGGTCGATGAGGCAGCCCTGTACCGGGCGCTCACCGACGGCGGCATCGCGGGCGCCGCACTCGACGTCGTAGCCGAGGAGGGCGATCCGGGCCGCCTCGCCGAGCTGGACAACGTCGTGATCACACCGCACATCGGTGCGATGTCGGCGGACTCCCAGGAGCGTATCGGCCGGGTCCTGCTCGACTCGCTGCGTGAAGCCCTCGCCGGACGGGAGGTCGCCACCTCATGCCGATGAACAGCGCGGTGCTCACGGAGTACGGGCACATCGAGTACCGAAGCGGCCCGGTGCCCGCCGTCGGCGAGCAGGAGCTGCTGGTCCGGGTGCTCGCCACCGGCGTATGCGGTTCCGACCTCGCCACGTACCGGGGCGCGCACCCCTACAAGACCGCACCGGTCGTCCTCGGCCACGAACTGTGCGGCGTCGTGGAGCGGGCGGCGGGCGGCTTCGCCGTCGGCGACCTGGTCTGCTCGGCGGCCTACGCGCACTGCGAGAGCTGCGACCGGTGCGCACAGGGGCTGACCAACCTCTGCCGGAACAAGCGGAACCTGTGCCACCTGGGGTGGGAGGGGTCCTTCGCGGAGTACGTGACGCTGCGGCCGAACATGACCTTCGCCCTGCCCACCGGGCTCGACCCGGAGCTCGGCGCGCTCGTCGAGCCGCTGTCCATCGGCCTGCACGCCATCCGGCTCGCCGGCCCGGCACAGGCGCGCACGATGCGCGTCATCGGCTCCGGCAACATCGGACTGGCCTGCCTGATCGCGGCGCGCAGGCTCGGCTTCACCCGGATCACCTGCACCGACGTCGGCCAGGAGAAGGGCGAACGCGCCGTGGCGCTCGGCGCGGACGAGTACACCGACGCACGCGCCGCCCCCGCCGCGCCCGCCGAGACGGACATCGTCGTCGTCGCCTCCAGCCACCCCGGCGCGTTGGACGAGGCGGTCGGTGCCGTGCGGGCCGGCGGCACCGTGATCGTGGTCAGCTTCTTCGACGGCCCGGTTCCGCTGGCGGCCAACGCCCTCGTCGGCAGGGAAGTGACCGTCATCGGCTCCTCGCTGTCGACGGCCGAGGACTTCCGCACCGTGATCTCCTGGCTCGCCGCCGCCGAGATCGACCCCCGCCCCATGGTCACGCACCGCTTCACGCTGGCCCGCACGGCCGAGGCCATGAGCCTGATGGCCGAGGGCAGGGCCACCACTGGCAAGATCATCCTTACTCCGCGAGGTGACGCATGACGCTCCGCATCGGCATCGTGGGAGGTACCGGCTACGCCGGCGGCGAACTCGCCCGGCTGCTGCTCAACCATCCCGGCGTCGCCTCCATCACGCCCACGGCCCGCGGCGGGGAGGACTTCGACCGCGTCCATCCCAATCTGCTCGGCTGCGGGCTGAGCTTCGTCGAGGTGGACGAACTCCGGCGCCGCGCGGACGACCTAGACGTGGTGTTCTTCTGCACCCCGTCCGGCGAGGCGATGCGCTCGGCGCCCTTCTTCCTGGACCACGGGGCGAAGGTCATCGACGTCAGCGCCGACTTCCGGTTCCGCGACCCCCAGCGGTACGCCGAGGTCTACGGCGCGCCGCACGCCGCCCCGCACCTGCTCGACGAGGCCGTCTACGGGGTCACCGAACTCCACCGCGAACAGATCGCCGGTGCCAGACTGGTGGCCAACCCCGGCTGCTACGCCATCACCACCGTGCTCGCACTGGCCCCCCTGCTGCGCAGCGGCCTCACCGACCTGGACAGCCCCGTCCACCTCGCCGCCGTCAACGGCACCACCGGGGCTGGGAACAAGCCCGTCACCGAGGTCATGCACGCCGAGGCGTTCGGCTCCATGCTTCCGTACAGCCTCGAAGGGCACCGCCACGCCCCGGAACTGGAGAACCATCTCGCGCCGCTGGCCGGCCGGGAGCTGTGCGTCGACATGACCACAGCACACGGCAACTTCGCCCGGGGCATCTACATCCAGGCGAGCCTGGCCGTCCGGCCTCAGGAGCGCGCGCGGACCGACCGGGCCGCGCTGCTGGACCTGTACGAGTCCTCCTACGCCGACGAGTTCTTCGTCCGCGTCAACAGTGCGCCGAAGAAGGCCGGGCTCAACGCCAAGGAGTACGGCGTCTATCCGAGCCTGACCGCCGTCACCGGCTCCAACTTCTGCCACATCGGCGTGGACTACGACGCCGCCCGGGGCTTCGTCAAGGTGATCGCCGTGACCGACAACCTCGTCAAGGGCGCGGCCGGGTCCGCGATCCAGAACATGAACGTGATGGCCGGCCTCGACGAGCGGACCGGCCTGCGCCATTACGGACTGTGAACCCCATGAGACTGCTGCGCGAACACCCCACCGCGCCCGGAGAACGCTGGGTCTACTCCGCCGGGTTCAACGTCGGGCCCGCGCTGACGGACACCGGCCGGATCGACACCGAACTGCCCGACCTGCGCGCTCTGGCCGCGGCGGGCGCCCGGGTCGCACTCCTCAGCCACCAGGGCAGTGCCAAGGACGGCACGGCCCGGCACCTGGACTATCTGGCCGGGTACCTCGGCCGGCGCCTCGGCCGGGAGGTCCGCTATCTGCCGGAGTGCTCCTCACTCCAGGCCCGCCGCTGGGCGGCGGAGCTGCGCGACGGGGAGATCTCCCTGTTCGGCAACGTCCGGCTGGACGCGGGCGAGGAACGCGGCGACCGCGAACTGGCCGCCGCGCTCGCCCGCCTGGGCGACCGGGTGGCGGTCGGCGGATTCTCCAAGGCACACCGCCGCCACGCCTCCAACGTCGGCATCCTCGACTTCCTCCCGGGCTACGCGGCCTCCAGCCTCCTGGAGGAGACCGAGCTGCTGCGACCGTGGGCCACCGGTGGCGAGGCGGCCGGTTCCGTCGCCGTGCTGGGCGGCGTCAAAGCGGAGAAGACGGTGGTGGGGCTGGAGAGCCTCACGCGCGCGTACGACGTGGTGATCCCCGGCGGCGCGGTGCTCAACACGCTCCTGGCGGTCAGCGGTCACGCCATCGGCGCCTCGGAGCTTGGCACCGAACCCGGGCGCTGCGCAGCCGTGACACGCACTGTAATGGGCCGCCGCAACCGGGCCCGTATCCATCTGCCCGCTACGGTCCTGATCGCCGGCCCTGACGGCGCCACCCGGACCGTACGCGTCGAGGCGGGCGTCCCGGACGGCTGGGCCATCGTCGACTTCGACCTTGAGCCGTGGGCGGTGGACGCGGCACGGGAAGCCGACCGGGTCCTGGTGGCCGGTACCCCCGGCCGGCACGCCGAAGGCAACCACCGTGCCGCGGCAGCGGTGCTGGGCGCCCGCCAACCCGGCGACCCACGCACCCTGCTGCTCGGCGGCGACACCGTCGCGGAGCTGCCCTGGACCGGGCCCCGGTCCACCGGCGGCGGCTCCGCGCTGCACTACCTCGCCGACGGCACCTGTGCCGTCATCGAGGCACTCCAGGACAATCGGAAGGCAGGCAGTCGGTGACCATACGGCTTGAGTTCCCCGTACCCACCCACGTGGTGTTCGGGAGCGGGACCCTGAACCGGGTCGGCTTGCTCGCGGCCCAGTGGGGCGGGCACGCGCTGATCGTGTGCGGGCGTACCGCGATGCGCCGGTACGGCTTCCTGGACCGGGTGACGGACTCACTGCGCCGGGCGGGCCTGGCGGTGACCGTCTTCGACAAGGTCAGCGCCAACCCCAGGTCCGACGAGATCGACGAGGCCGTGGCGCTGGCGAAGTCCCGGTCCTGTGACGTGGTGATCGGCCTCGGCGGCGGCAGCGCCATCGACGCGGCCAAGGCCGTGGCCGTGGCCGGCCCCTACGACACCGTGCGCGACATCATCGGCGAGACGCTCACCTCCTCACCGTCCGCCCTCCCCGTCATCGCCGTACCGACGACGGCCGGCAGCGGCTCGGAGGTCACGAAGGGGGCCATCGTCACCGATGTGGTCCGCGGCTTCAAGTCCGGCATCCGGGGCGACGACGTCTTCCCCAAGGCCGCCGTCGTGGACCCGGACCTCACCGCGCCGCTCCCGGTCGCGGTCGCCGTCGAGACCGCCTTCGACGCGCTCGCCCACGCGATCGAGGGGTATGTGGCGGCCCGCGCGACCGACGAGAGCCGGTCCCACGCGCGGCGCGCCATCACCCTGATCCGCGACCACCTGCCCCGGGTCGCCGCAGGGCCCACCGGCCCGGCGACCCGGGAGGCGATGGCCCTCGCCGCACTGCTCGGCGGCGTCAACGTCGCCTGCGCGAGCACCTGTCTGCCGCACCGCCTCCAGCAGGCGATGGGCGGGGTCCGGCGCGTCGAGGTGCCCCACGGCAGGGGCCTGGCCCTGCTCTACCCCGCCTGGCTGCGCACCGTCCAGCCGCACGCCAAGGACGGCTTCGACGACGTCGCCAGAGCCTTGGGCCACCACGACATCCACCGGGCCGTCTCCACCGTGCTGACCACGGCGGGTCTGGCGACCGGACTGGAGGACTGGGGGTTCACCACAAGCGACATCGACGCGTTCGTCGACGGCATCAGCGGCAACCTCGACAACGACCCCACCCCGGACATCGGCACCGACCTCGTCCGGCACATCTACGAGGAGTCCTTCCGCACACCGTAGAACGCACCGCGGCGGCCCGGGAGCGGGACGGCTGAGGGAGGAAGTGGGAGGAGCTGGGAGGTCCGACGCAGACCGAGCCGCGCTCTGAGTGGGGCGAGCTCGGAGCGGGCGAGCGAAAGGCGCCCGACGGGCCAAAGGCTGGTCAGGCCAGGCGCCTTCCGTCGTGCCCCTGGAAGAAGCCGCGCTTCTTCGGCGAGGACGACACCCGGAGTGGGCGCCTCGGGATGCCGACGTGGGCGGGGGAGCGGTCCGGGAGCCGGATGGGGTCGCTGCCCAGGGGCGGCGTCCCGTGGACCGCGGCCGTCAGCATGGCGTCGGGCCCCGGACGGTGTCGAGGTACCCGGGTCTCGCAGGCATGCGGGACAGCGAGGGCGATGTCGTCGGCGTGGTGCGGGTGCCCGGCCCCGTCGAACCGGTCCGAGTAGCAGGGTCAGCCGCGCAGGCGGCTCCCGGTTGATGGGCCCGTGCCGGAGCGGCTGTGGTTCACCCGTCTTGCCCGAAGTTGGTGAAGAAGCCGACGAGACTGTGCGGGGCGCGGTCGTCGAGACACAGCTGGTGGATGTGGGAAGCCTCGGTGGCAGCGGTGGCACTGCGCGGGAACAGCGCCTCCTCGTACGCGGTCAGCGCAGCCTCGATGTCGTCCGGGTGCGCGGCGAGGGCGTCGCCGAGTTCGGCGCCGTCGTACATGGCGAGATTGGCTCCCTCCCCGGACGGGGCCATCAGATGGGCGGCGTCGCCGAGCAGCGTCACGCCGGGCACGCGGCCCCAGCTATGCCCGACCGGCAGGGCGTTGACGGTGCGCGGGACCGGGGCGGTCTCCCCGTCCGTGATCAGGGCGGTGAGTTCCGGGGCCCAGCCGTCGAACTCCGCGGCGACGCGGGCCGTGGCCGCGCCGGCGTCGGAGAAGTCGATGGCCTCCATCCACTCCTGCGGCTTGTTGAGCGTCACGTAGGTGTGCAGGACGCCGTTCGGCTCGCGGTGGGCGCAGATCCCCTGGCCGGGGGCGAGCGCGAAGAGCGAGCCGTCGCCGACGGCCCGGGCGCTGGCCGGGTGGCGGGTGTCGCCGTCGAACAGGTAGGTCTCGATCAAGGACGTGCCGACGTACGCGGGCTCGGCGTCGGACAGCAGCGGACGGACCCGCGACCATGCTCCGTCCGCGCCGACCAGCAGGCTGGTCGTCACGGTCGTCCCGTCCGCGAACGTCACCTCGTGTCGGCCGCCCCCGAGGGGCCGGACCGCGGTGACCTTGCGCCCCCACTGGATCGTGCCGGCGGGCAGCGAGTCGAGCAGGATCTGCCGGAGGGCGCCGCGGGGCACCTCCGGGCGCCCGCCGGTACCGTCGTCGGGCTCGTCGAGCAGGACCTTTCCGTCCTTGTCGAGTACCCGCGACGCCTCGGCGCCCTGGTGGACGATGCCGAGGAATGTCTCGAACAGGCCGGCCGCCTTGAGCGCGAGCTGCCCGTTGTAGTCGTGGATGTCGAGCAAGCCGCCCTGGGTGCGAGCCGTCGGCGACGCCTCCGCTTCGTAGATCGTCGCAGGGATGCCGTGGACGTGGAGGACGCGGGCGAGCGTCAGTCCTCCGAGCCCCGCGCCGATGATCGTGACCGGAGTGGTCATGGTGGTCCTCCCTGATCGCGGACCGCTGGGCGGAGACACCCGGCAGGACGAATGGAACACCGTTCCAGTGAATACAGAGTGGAACGGTGTTCCATTCCTTGTCAAGCTGGAACGATGTTCCACAGTGGCTAGGATGGAGGCATGGCAGCCACGTCGCGCCGTCCGGAACGACGGCAGGAACCGCTCTCCCGGGAGCACATCGTCAGCGCTGCCGTCGAACTCCTCGACGCGGTGGGCGAGCGCGGGCTCACCTTCCGCGCCCTGGCCGAGCGCCTCGCGACCGGGCCCGGAGCGATCTACTGGCACGTCACCGGCAAGACCGAACTCCTCGATGCCGCCACCGACGCCGTCATCGCCCCCACCCTCGCCGGCGACGACACCGACGCGACGCCGCAGGAAGCGATCCGCGCCCTCGCGCTCGGCGTGTTCGACGCGATCGACGCCCACCCATGGGTCGGCACGCACCTCGCCCGCGCGCCCGGGCAGTCGCCGATCCTGCGCATCTTCGAACGCATCGGACGCCAGGTCCAGGCGCTGCACGTGCCCGAAGCCGCCCAGTTCACCGCGGCGTCCGCGCTGATGAACTACATCCTCGGAGTGGCGGGCCAGAACGCCGCCAACACCCGGACGCTCCAACCGGACACGGACAGGACCGAGTTCCTCGACGCCGTGGCGACCGCATGGGCAGAGCTCGACCCCGACCAGTACGCGTTCACCCGAAACGTCGCCGGACAATTGCGCGAGCACGACGACCGGGCAGAGTTCCTCGCCGGCATCGACCTCATCCTCACCGGAATCACCGCTCGCCAGTAGCCGTCCGGTCGGCCCCGCACCGCCGACTCTCGGTAGTCCTTTCGTCCCCAGTCCTTTCAGTCCACGTAAGCCGGACCGTTCGCACACGGCCTGACCGGGACGATCACCATGTCCGCCGCGGCCGTAAAGCGATGGACAGCCCTCCGGTGCTGGGCGAACATCTCCGCGATGAACAACGAACCTCTCTCCATCCCCAAACGCGTCCGCTTCGTCGAGTTCAGCGCGAAGGCGCTGCGGGCGCTTGCCGACGGTGACCTCGCTGGCGGCAGTGCCGAGACCGGGGTCGCCCTTGACGAGTACTTCGTCTGCGACCGGGCCCGCTGGATCTTCGGCTACCGCGCTGACCAGCTCGCCAAGGACCCGTCTGCCGCGCGCTGGATCACGCGGGCCGCGGTGTCCGAGCCGGACGGGGCCGTCGTCGGCGACGCGGGGTTCCACGGGCCGCCGGACGAGGCCGGCATGGTCGAGGTCGGCTACACCGTCGTGCCCGGATACCGCCGCCAGGGCTATGCCCGCGCCATGCTGACGGCGCTACTCGTCAGGGCCGCCGCCGAACCCGGTGTCACGACCGTGCGGGCCACTATCAGCCCCGACAACAACGCCTCCCTGGCCACCATCGCGGGCTTCGGTTTCACGCGCGTCGCCGAGCAGGGCAACGAGCGCGACGGGCTCGCGGTCGTCTTCGAGGTCCCGGCAGAGGCGATTCAGGCCGAGCACCTTACGGCCTCGGCGGGCACAGGGATCGTCCCATAACCACCCCTCGCATGATGTCCCGGCTCCTGCGAACTGGTCCCCATCTCAGGTGATCTGGTCCGATTCGATCGTCGTCTCAGGTGATCTGGTCCGTTGGCGCTACTCATGTCACGTGCGATCTCGGCCCGCA
>NZ_JBWLKN010000031.1:0-79436 GCF_059026195.1 Streptomyces sp. A01
CAGGGCCTGGGCCGACGTCGCCCGACGCACCCACCGCTCCAACACCGCCCGCTCATCAGCGGACAGCAGCAACGGCTCCAGCTTCGGGCCCCGACGAGGAACAGACGCACCAGCAGCAGAAGTCACACCACAACTAACGATCAACTACTGGCGCAGGACACTAGCGACTACTCGGCGGCGACCGGTGAACGGGGCTGCCAGCACACCCTGTTGGGATAAACCAGAACAAAGATCAAACACTCCAGAATGCTGCGTCAGGCCGGGTACGCTGCGCCGATGACCACTCATCCGTCCGGTCGAGGGCGGGGAAGGCGGGGTGCGTGCGGCATGACCCAAAACGTTGATCGGCGTCCCTTTCGAGGCGAAGCCGCAGGATTGTTCGGCCACGCCTAGCAGGACGGGCCGGGGGACTTGTATCGATGGTCTGAGACTGCGCCGTGTGGCTGTAGCCGCACCTCGTTCAGCTTCATCGGCTCTTTGAGCTATTCCCAGAAAGGTGTGAGTGTCATCTCCGAGGCATTTGAGGGATATAGGTGAATCGTCGTCGGTTAGTAATCACTGGCGGAGCCGGCCTACTCGGTTCCCATCTGTGTGAGCGTCTTCTGCGAGAAGGCGCGGAAGTGATTTGTCTGGACAACTTCGTGACAAGCGACCCGTCCAACGTCGCCCACCTCAAGGATCTCGGTCCGGGCACTGTCCTGCGTCACGACATCACTGAACCAGTGAACATCCCTGGCCCTGTCCATGCTGTGCTGCACTTTGCCTGCCCGGCCTCGCCGATCGACTACCTGCGCCTGCCGATCGAGACACTGAAGGTCGGCTCGTCCGGCACGCTGAACGCCCTCGAACTTGCCAGGGATAAGGGGGCGCGGTTCATTCTCGCTTCGACTTCAGAAGTCTACGGTGACCCGGAAATCCATCCGCAGCGAGAAGAATACTGGGGCAACGTGAACCCCATAGGACCACGCAGCGTCTACGACGAGGCGAAACGATACGCCGAGGCCCTGACCATGGCGTACCGGCGCACCTACGGAGTGGATACCGGCATCATTCGCATTTTCAATACCTACGGGCCTCGGATGCGGCACAACGACGGTCGCGCCATTCCCACATTCATCTGGCAGGCGCTCAACGGACTGCCGTTGACGGTCACTGGAGACGGAAGTCAGACGCGTTCCACGTGCTATGTGGACGACCTGGTCAGCGCCATCACACTCATGGCTGACTCAAAGCTCTCCGGCCCCATCAACCTTGGCAATCCCGAGGAGGTGTCCATGCTCGAACTCGCCGAACGAGTCCGCAACATCGTCGGTTCCACATCCCCGATCGTCTTCACGCCCCGCCCTGTCGACGATCCGACCGTACGCTGCCCCGACATCACGCTCGCGACCGAGTTGCTCGGCTGGAAGCCAACCATCGCCCTCGATGAGGGGTTGAAGCACACCGCTGAGTGGTTCCACCAGCAGTTGGAACGAACGCCTTGGCGACCTCCTGCGCACAGCGAGAGGTGATGACCATGTTCGAGTACCGGGAGGTAGTACCCCGGTCGCAAGTGCCGACCGTCATTATCTGCCACAACCTGCTGGGGGACCTCGTACAACTCGTCAGTTGGCTGGAGAGGTCAGGGCATCAGCAGATCACCCTTCTTGACAACGCCTCGACCTACCCTCCCCTCCTGGAGTATCTCGCTTCCAGCCCACATGACGTTCTGAGGCTGCGGCAGAACTTGGGGCATGAGGCCCCATGGATCTGCGGCCTAGTAGACAAGATCGGCAGTACGCGACCATTTGTTATTACCGACCCCGATGTTCTACCCGAGAACTCCTGTCCATATGACGCGGCCGAGTACTTCCAGGAATTGCTTCTCCGCCACCAGGATTTCGACAAAGCTGGCTTCAGCCTGAATATCGACGATATACCCGAGTGGTACCCCCACCGGGAGGTCGTCGTCCAGTGGGAGAAGCCATTCTGGTCGAAAGAGATCGAACGCGGCGTATACGCCGCGCACATCGACACGACGTTCTCCGTCCATCGGCCCGGAACTCCCTACAAGGTCACAGAAGCACTGCGCACAGCATCCCCTTACAACGCCCGCCATATGCCCTGGTACAGGGACCCGCGGTATCCCGATGACGAGACCAAATACTTCTTCGAGAGGCGGCGGTCCGACATCGGTTACTGGAACCGAAGTGAACTCCCGGCACGGGCTACAGCCCAGGTTCGGAAGGAAGACCCACGTGGATGAGCCAACGGTGTCAATCTTCATTCGCAACCGGGACGAAGCGGCGGCCCTCAGGCATGCGATCGCGAGTCTGCGAAAGCAGGAGATAGACGGACAGATGGAGATCGTCGTGCTCGACAACGAGTCGACCGACGGCAGTCCACAGGTAGCGACCGAAGGCGGTGCCCGGGTATTCACACTGCCGCGGGAACTCTTCGGCTACGGGCGAGCGATAAACCTCGGCGTCGAGCTGTGCCGTGGAAAGATTGTAGTTCTCCTTTCCTCTCATTCCATTCCCCAGGACGAGCGGTGGCTTGCGGAGCTCATCCGTCCCATCCAGGAGAACGACTCCATAGGCGCTGCGTTCTGCCACCAAGTGCCGACTTCGCGCATCTCAACTTTGGAGAAGCAGCGCTTTGCCTGCTTCCCCAGCCGTTCGCAGACCTTGGACAAGAAGCGGTTCCTCGCCTTGTGTGAGACAGGTGCCGATCCATACGAGGTAGCAGTGTTCTCCAACTCGGCATGCGCAGTTCGTCGTGAAGACGCGTTGACACAGCCCTTCCGTGACCTGCTCTACGCCGAGGACCGCGCATTCGTTGTCGACTTGGTGATGGCAGACAGATCGGTCGCCTTTGTGCGCCAGGCCGTCGTCTCCTACGAGCGGCCGATGACCTGGAAGAGTTCCTACGCCGTCGGCTATCGCGCTCAGGTATCCAAGTGCCTCATCCGTGAACTCGCGGCAACATACTCAGGAATCAGGTACGGGATGGGTCGAGAGCGGGCCAGGCGCCTGACCCGCGCGGGCGGCGTCATTCTGGTGCTGCTGTTGAGGCTCGCGCTGTCACTGGGTGAAGCTCGTGGCCTGAAGCGCCGGTCTGCTCTCCACGCCTACCGTGCCACCGGCGCGACGTTGGGCATGGCTAAGGGTGTCCTGTATTGGAGGCGGCACGTAGAGACTCTGTCGCGTGATGGCCTTCAACTGCAGGAGGCGCGTCAACGCTGCAGGCCATACATAACGCAGGCTCACATGTCTCACGACCGCCCGGGCACAGTGGGAAGCTCAGATGGCTGATGCGACGCAAGCATCACGCACCGACGACAGTGGCCAGCTCCGACCCCGAGCGGAGATCTCGGTTGCCGGCTCCCTTTGCGCTGTCCGCACTGCCGAGCCGCACATCGTGCTCACGTACGACGATGGCCCTGACCCGGACGGGACCGAGCGGATCCTGACAGCCCTCGCGGAGTACGGCTCGACCGCGACGTTCTTCGTGCTGCTGTCGAGAGCCCGGCGCTTTCGCTCCGTACTCGGTCAGCTTCTGGACTCCGGGCACGAGATCGGGCTGCACGGACCTGACCACCGGCGGCTGACCAGTCTGCCCTTCTTAAATGTCCAACAGCGCACCAGCGATGCGAAACGCGAACTGGAGGACATGACCGGGCGAGAGGTGAGGTGGTTTCGGCCTCCTTACGGCGCTCAGACCCGGGAGACCTGGCATGCCGTCACCGGCATCGGTCTCGAACCTGTCATGTGGGGGCCCACGATGCTGGACTGGAAAGACACACCCATCGACGACCACGTAGCCGAAGCGCGAATTGGTGCGATGGCAGGGTCCATCGTGTTGGCCCATGACGGCTTCGCCGGCCCGGAGGACGGCGTTGACGATGGCCCCGCACCAACATTCGACCGGGGCGACCTGACACGGCGTGTACTCGATGCATACAGGGAGAGCGGTCTCCTCGGCCGTTCACTCGCGAACGCGTTGGCTCGCGGAACGCCGATACGAGAAGCATGGTTCAAGCGCTAGATGCTGTCCACGGCAGCACAGCAGGTGGTGCAACGGCCGAAGCGAGGAAGCGAGTTTCAATTTTGAGCACCAGCGGAACCAACGCAGCTGACCTGGCAGCCCAGGAGTCACCCAGGCTCGCATCAGAGCGGTTTCGCTTCCGACTCATCGCCCGCGGAGAGAAGGCGAATGCCCTCGCTCTGTTCGCGGTGAAGTCCTTGAGGCGGTGCCACCCCAACGTGGATATCGTCCTCGTGGATGCGAATGACACCCCCCAACTCGAATACAGCGCGTTCGGCATAGTCAGTGGGTTCAGGCTTCTCCACATCGTTCCGGAGGAAGACGAGGTGGCCAGGGCCGTGGGCCGAGGGACACGCCACCACTTGCTCTACTGGCGGCACTCTCGGCAGCTACTCAACGCCCTGCCGCACTCCGACCGGTACGACGTCCACTGCGATGCGGACATCGTCTTCCTGCGTCCCCTGCACCTCGCGTCGCTCCTGGCCCCGTTGGCGAAGGGGCGCATAGCCGCCGCCGTCGATGAGTCGAGCCTCGAGTACTACGCGAAGTTGGGGAGTTTGGCACCTACCCCTGCAGGCGGTCTCTTGCCAGCAGCTGGATCGGGTGGCCCCCTCCTACAGGCGGGCATGATTTTCTCTAACCCCATGGATGACGGCGGTTTCTACGACCAGTTCTGGAAGCTCGCGGTGGACGCAGCGAACTCCGGCTGCCTCACCGATCTTCCCTGGGACGACATGTGCGTGGTTTCAGCGCTGCTTGGTCAGGGCGGTCCTCTCTGGGATCGGCTGCTGCCGCTGGGCCATGAGTGGAACTACATCACCGATACGGTCAAGGACCCTGGCGTCTTCGGGTGTGCTGCCCACTACGGAGGACACAGGGCCAAGGCATTCGTCCTGGGCCAGGCCGATCGTCTCTTTCCTCAGCCGCAGGTGGATCGCACTGAGTACCCCTGGGGAACGGCGACGACCGTCGACCCGGAAACACGACGCCCATGCCTGGTCCGCGGCCCTTGGCAGGGTCACGATCCGTGCGATGGACGAGTCACCTCCGGTTCTTCAGGGGCATCCTTGACTGTCGGGCTCCCCTTCGCCCTCACCTGGGCGATGTACGACGACGCATCAGATTTCGTCCTACGCGCCGACGTGATGCCCGGCGATTCCGAGCCGTCGCAGGAACCAGCCGCAGTGGCCTTCCTCGTCTATCTGGACGGACGTCTCGCCCATCGCCTGGAGCCGAAATACGGCCGTGTGGATACGCAAGTGCGGCTCGACCACGTGGAGACCGTAACCCTCATCGGGGTGAGTGCCGTCGGAGGTTCCACAGCCCGCATCGCGGCACCGTTCGCCCGTGGGCCGGCCGCACGCTGACCGCGCAATCGAGTATTCCTGTCGATATGGAGGTGGGCCGTGATAATTACACCGCAGCGCAAGGAACCGCTCTCGCGCGAAGAGCTGTACCTGTTCGACACGATGGGATTCGTTAAGATTTCCAACTTCCTTTCACGAGAGGATTCCGAGAGCTGCCGTACTGAGCTATTGGACTTCCCGTCACGATTGATGGAGGGCCGGGGAGATAAAGAGCGATTCGACGACTTGGTGGCGTGCAGTCAGAAGTTCAGGAGCCTTGCGGAGAGCCAGGCTATGCGGGACTGCGTCGATCCCGTCGTCAACCAGCCCTATCGGCTCATCGAGAGCTATGCTCTCCGGCGAGAAAGCCAGAGCATCTTCTACCTGCACAACGGAAACAGTGAGATCCTGCGTTATGGCGAGGATCGTTCCGTGCAGCGAAACATGAGCTTCAGTCACACTTTTCACGACGGCAAGTTGTTCTGCATGTTCATAAAGGTACTCGTCTACCTGACCGATGTACGGGAGCCTGGTGACGGCCCATTCTGCTATCTGCAAGGCTCACACAAGGCCAATTATCCTTGGTTCCACGAGCCGGAGTCCTCGGGTGCCCTACCAGCTCTGACCAAGGAAAACTTCCCGTCCCTGGACTACGTTCGAGCGGAGGCAGGAGACGCAATCGTGCTCAATGAGGCGCTTCTGCACGGAACCCTGCCAAAGGAAAGCGAGGGAGAACGGCTGGTCCTGGCATTCAGCTTTGCGCCGGCCTTCGTCACTGACTGGAAGGAGATCGACCTCCGGTCTCCTTCGATCGACAAGCTGGGGCACTACTGAGCGGCATTGAGAGGAGAGTAGAGGACAAGTGTCAGCGTCGGTATTGGAACAGCGACGCCTCCATATCGTCATCTTCTCCGCAGAGAGCCTCATGGACGGATATGGCTCAGCGACCGCTCTGCGTACGTTCGTAGACTCCGTACTCTCGCACTCGCGTTGGCGTGTGACGCTCGTCGTCCCTGATCGTGTCTTGCCTCGCCAGATGCCTGGCGAAGGCCGTGTCAGACGGATACGTGTGCCCATGTCCGCTTCTTGGGGCCGACGCATCCAATTGGCAGGCTATGTCACCCTCGCGTCAGTGCGCGGCCTCGCCGGCTTCGCACCGAGGCCGGACATCGTCATCAGCTGGCAACCTCTCCCCGGGGCCCTGGCTGGGCGCACCACGGCGAAGCGTCATGGGGTGCCACACATCGTGCGAACTTGCGGTCCGGAACTCTCCCGTGAGTGGAGCAAGTTTCCGTGGATCAGTTCGGTGTCGCGCCCTTTGACTCACAGCCTGCTTGGTAACGCGGATGCCGTCGTGGTGAAGTCGGAGTTGGAGTGGTCACTGGTGGCAAGTGCCGCCAAAGCCCCTCGTGTCCATCTGATACGCAATGCCGTCGACGAAAAGTTCTTCACGGCGCGACAGTCAAGGGACCATGGCGCCGTGCGCTTTCTGGCGGCCTGCCAGCTGGAACCGCACAAGGCACCGTGGCGACTGGTCAAAGCCTTCTCCGATGTGCAGCGAACATCATCCGAGCGCGTCAGCCTCACCATTGTCGGTGACGGCTCACTGCGTGAACGCCTTGAGAGAGAATGCTCCCATCTCAAGGGGTGCATCGAGTTCAGGGGGAGAGTCCCTCACGGTGACATGCCCAGTATCTATGCACACCACGACGCCTTCATCCTGTCGTCCTCGTTGGAGGGCTGCTCGAATGCCGCACTTGAGGCGATGGCCTCCGGCCTGCCCGTTATCGGGATGAGATCGGCGCTGAGCGATCTCATCCAGGATGGGATCCACGGCTTCCTCTGTAACTCGCCGGATACCGACAGCATTCGCAGAGCCATCGATCGCTTTCTCGATAGGGCAGCAACGGATCGAGCGCGTATCGGGCGTGCTGCACGCAGCAAGGCTCAGGACCACTCCACTCGGGCACTGATCCGCGCCTACGGTCACTTGATAGAGGAACTTTCATGCGATTTTCCCTGAAGGCTCGAGAGTCGACGGTGGCCCTCTTCGTAGCGGATCGTCAATCTGCTTCGAGTCGTCTGCGTGCTCTCCATTTCGCCGACCAACTAGCTCGGGAAGGGATCGGCGTACGCGTGTGCATTACGCGGCCATCGAAGTACCTGACCCATCCGTCATGGCTGCCGAGGAACGCGTCATGCCGCCTTCCCTACCTCTCGCTGGGAATGCTATCTATCATGGTTCAGCGCCTGTGGCAGATCTGCACGGTCGTTCCACGCGTGGACGTCGTGCTCCTGCAGAAAGATCTACTGTTCCGCTCTCGGATTAAAATCCTAGAGAGACTCCTCTTCCAGATCGCCCGTCTGCGCCGCGTGAGGGTCGTGTTCGATCTAGATGACGCTATATATCTGGGATCGGCGCACCAAGCGGTCCCTCACATGCTGTCAAAGATCGCTTATATAGCCAGATCTGCGACCCTATCGCTAGCCGGGTCTGAACCAATAGCAGCGCACCTTCGTCCTTATGCTGAGGATGTGCGGATCTTTCCCACTTGCATCAATGCAGGTGAGCGCCCCACCCGCTCATACGAGACCACCAGTAGCACGCTGAGGTTGGTGTGGGCCGGCACGCCGACTAACGCCTGGTATCTCAAGCCGGTGACGGAGGCATTGGCAAAAGTACAGAGCACCGTACGCCTGGAGGTTGAACTGGTCACCCGCCTCGATGAGCTCCCCCCCGATCTGCTGGAAGGGTTTCCCCTCCGGCTCACCGAATGGTCAGAGCAGAGAGAAAAGGAAGCATTGCTGAGGGCGGATGTTGCGTTGGCTCCACTGGGAGATGACACGTGGACTCGAGCAAAGTGTGGGGGGAAGATCCTCGGATACTTCGCCTCGGCCACGCCGGTCGTGGCATCACCTGTGGGCGCACAAGCCGCAATGGTGAGGCACGGCGAGACCGGCTTGCAAGCGGCTTCCAATGAAGAATGGGCAGCCGCTCTGCTGGCCCTGTGGGGAGACAAGAGTATGCGGGAGCGGTTGGGAATGGCGGGTCGCGACTACTTGGAGAAAGCCCTCAGCACAGAAGCGCGCTACCCCGAGTGGCGTGATCACATCATGGGACTGGCCAGTACCTAGGCCGGGAGTGACGCATGCACATCGCATTTCTTCTGCCGGACCTGCCCCTGTCGGGCGCAGCCACCCGAACTGTTCATCTTGCTGAGCACCTAGCTGCCCATGGACACCGCGTGGACTGTATCACGTTCCTTCGCACCGTCGACACAAGTCTGAAATCGCGGCTGCGGCGAGCGGGCGTTCAAGTTGTACGTCTTACGGAGCCTTCCGGCCTGAGATATACGTTGGAACTTCTGTTCCGCAGGAAAAGAGTAGTGTTTCACGCTGCCATGCCGACCGCCGGGATTCTAGCTCTACCTCTGGCGCGCATTTCCAAAAACCCAATCGTGTACAGTTACACCAACTGTCTGCACACTCAAAGGCCATTCGCAACGCGATCACCCCGTGATCACTTCAAGAGCGGTCTGGAGTCATTCCTGGCCAAGAGGTGCGATATTCTGCACGCCGTCTCCAGTAGTGTCGCTGAGCAACTTTTGAGGGAATACCCTTACACTGCCGGACGCGTGCGCTCGATCCCGCACCACCACACCCCGCCAGCATCGGAGGACCCATCCACCCGCGCTCTCGATAAAATCCTCAGCTGCTCACCGAAGCTACTGTGCGTGGGGCGTCTCATCCCGCACAAGAGAGTTAACGACGCTATCCGCGCCGTCGCCCACCTACGCCAGACATACCCTCGTGTCATGCTCACCGTCCTGGGAGCAGGCCCACAGCATGCCCCGCTGGTAGCTCTCGCCGAGGAGCTTCACCTAGCCGAGCACGTACACTTTGCCGGCACCTCGGGCAGTCCGGACATCTTCTTCGAATGGGCCGACGTTCTGCTACATCCCTCATTGTTCGAGGGCTATCCGAGGGTATTTGTTGAAGCTCAGGCCAAACGGGTGCCGATCGTGACTATCGAATCCCCTTATTCTCGAAACTTCGCCGATCCCCAAAGGCTCGTGCACGTGGCCAGGCCCATGGATGCGCAATCGCTGGCAGAGCAGACGATCGAGGCGTTGGCTCACACTCAATCACTGGGCGCGTACACCAATCCCTCGCACACATGTGACTTCTGCGACCTATACGGTGATGTGCTCGCCGCAGAACGCTTGCCATAGCACGGCGACGTGACGAAGCGTCCAGGAGCCCAAGCGAGTATGGCGGCTCTGCGGGGAGCAATTGCACTCGGGGAGTTCACAACCTCAAGTCGCGCGTAGGTCGTCCGCCTTCGCCAGGGTCATAGCGAGTTGAAGAATCGGATCGACCTGGACTCGGTGATGAGACCGGTCCGTTGGCCACGTAGAGAACCCGTCGTTGGGCCAGCGGGGTACAACGTGGAAATGGAAATGCGGCACCGATTGCTCCGAGCCTGGGCCGCTGGCGCTGAGGATGTTCACACCCGCGGCTTTCAGGACGGACTGCATCGCGCCGGCCACTTCCTGCGCCAGCGCCACGGTCTCCGCCAGTACATCGCGTGGTACGCCGAAAAGGTCCGTGTAGTGCACCGTTGGAATAACCAGCGTGTGCCCCGGCGCAAGAGGGTCCAGAGGGGCGAAGGACGTGACCGCTGGCCTGCGGGTTATCCAGCGAGCGGAGTCCTCGCGAACGAGAGTACAGAACACGCAGTTCATACCCGCTGACCCTGCCAGACCTCTAACGGTACCCACCACCGAAATCAGGGCAACTGTTGCTGCGTTCCCTTCGGGCGCGCGACGCAGTCGGCAGCCAGCGGGCTTTCGCTCCGTTCCTCAATCGCGTCCAGAAGGTGGCCCAACGGACGGTTCGTCGTACACAGTCTGGTATCCCATTCGAAGGCCAGTTCTTCCAGCGCGGATGTGTGACAGCGGATGGCGGAGATGATTCCGGTGAGTGTGTACGGGGCCGGCGCCCCGGTCAGCCGCTCAGACCAGGCGTTCCCAGCGAGTCCCGCCGTATCGGTGATGGTTTGTGCCCGCCTCGCGGTCACGCAGGAGCATCGCTATCACGAGGACGTGACAAACAAGCTGCAGAGTGAGGTGCGCGCCAATCAGCATGTCACCACGCGCGGCCTTGACGGCGGCGAGCACAGCGTCGAACCGCAAGGAGTTGATCAGCTCGACGACTGCGCTTCCCGCCTCTGGCACTTCCAAGCGCATCTCGGGCGCGAGCGCTGGGCAGGCGGGAGCTGCCGTAGCAGTGATGTCGAGGCGGCGGAGATTGGATAGGACGAGACGCATGCAGTACCGCGGCTGATCGCTGCTGCGGTTGACTGCGAAAACCGGGGCCAGAGAGTTGCCGATGCGGCGCGTGAAGTCCTCGGTGGTGGTGATCGGGTCCTCAGTGATGAGCATCACGTCGAGATCAGACCAGTGGTCCACCCCGACTCCGTTACCGCTGGCGGATGCGTGGACACGGACCTTTTGAATGCGTTCATCGTGGGCAGCAAGCTCCATAAGTTCGGACAAGGTTCGCGATTGCCACCCGAACGCCGGAAGCCGAGAGCTTGCGTGACCGTCCCGCTCCATCCCCTTCTCGGAGCTGCTCAGGTCTGTGACTTTAGGGTAGTCGGGGAGTGCTGTCGGTTAGGCTTCCTGCGAATACTCGGGTGCGATCTTGCCGGTACGCGGGAGTGCGTACCGCTGACTGGAACGGGGAACCGAAGCGCAGTGGCCACGACGGTGCACGACGTCCTCAGGACAATCCGTGACGGCGCGGACACGAACCGCGATTTCGGAACGCGCTTCGAGCAGCTCATGGTCCAGTACCTGCGCACCGACCCGCGGTACGCCGGCCACTTCAGCGACGTGTGGATGTGGACCGACTGGCCGAGCAACGGCACCAAGATCGACACCGGCATCGACCTCGTGGCCCGGGAACGGGACACTGGCGACTTCTGCGCGATCCAGTGCAAGTTCTACGAGCCGGATCACGTCTCGCAGAAGGCCGACATCGACTCCTTCTTCACCGCCTCCGGCAAGGCGCCCTTCACCAGACGCTTGATCATCTCCACCACCGACAAGCGGGGCAAGAACGCCGAGGACGCGCTCAACAGTCAGCAGATCCCGGTCACCCGGATCGGTCTGGCCGACATCGCACAGAGCCCCGTCGACTGGGACGTTGTCTGGCCGAAGCCTGGCGAGAACATCCAGCTGCGCCTGGAGCACAAGAAGTCGCTGCGCCCGCGCCAGGAAGAAGCCGTCGACGCGGTCCTCGAGGGCTCACCAGTCACAACCGCAGCAAACTGATCATGGCTTGCGGCACCGGCAAGACCTTTACCTCGCTGAAGATCGCCGAGCGGCTCGCAGAGAAGGGCGGCGACGAGCTGAGCCGAGTCCTGTTCCTCGTTCCGTCGATCTCGCTGCTGTCACAGACCCTGCGGGAATGGACCGCCCAGAGCCAGACGCCGCTGCACAGCTTCGCGGTCTGCTCGGATGCCAAGGCCAGCAAGCAGACGGTGAACGGCGACAACCAGGACATGAGCTCCCATGACTTGGCCTTCCCCGCCACCACCGACCCCGCCCGGCTGGATCCAGCAGATGAAGCGGGCCGAGGCGACCCACGGCCTCTCCGTGATCTTCTCCACCTACCAGTCGATCACCACCGTTGCCCAGGCCCAGAAGACCGGTCTGCCTGACTTCGTCCTCATCTTGTGCGACGAAGCCCATCGCACCACCGGCGTCACCCTGGCCGACAAGGTCGGCCAGGACGGGTCACAGTTCGTCAAGGTCCACGACAACACGTTCCTCAAGGCCGACCGCCGTCTCTATATGACGGCGACGCCGCGTCTGTTCAACGACGAGACCAAGTCGGACGCCAAGCAGAACGACGCCGTCCTGTGTTCCATGGACGATGAGGCGCTGTACGGCCCGGAGTTCCATCGACTCGGCTTCGGCAAAGCCGTCAAACAGGGCCTGCTCACCGACTACAAGGTCCTCATCCTCACCGTCGATGGGGAGTACGTGGCCTCCTCCCTCCAGCAGCAGTTCGCCGACCAGAACAGCGAGCTGTCTCAGCTCGACGACGCCGTGAAGATCATCGGCTGCTGGAACGGCCTGGCCAAGCGGTCGGGAAGCTTCGCTGATGGCACAGGCTTCCAGCCTGGCGAAGCCCCGATGAAACCTGCGGTCGCCTTCGCCAAGAACATCGCCGGCTCAAAGAAGATCACCGACCCGTTCGCCGAGGTTGTCAGCGCCTACGACGGTGCCAACGAGGACATCCTGAACTGCGAGGTCAACCACGTCGACGGCACCTTCAACTCCCTGCGCCGCAACGTGCTGCTCGACTGGCTCAAGCAGGACCCGGGCGAGCACTAGGCCTGCATCCTCTCCAACGCCCGCTGCCTCTTCGAAGGCGTGGACGTCCCCGACCTGGATGCGGTGCTCTTCCTCCACCCGCGTAACTCCGTGGTGGATGTCGTCCAGTCCGTCGGCCGCGTCATGCGCCTGGCCGAGGGGAAGCAGTACGGCTACATCATCTCGCCCGTCGGCATCCCGGCGGGTATGGCCCCGGAAAAGGCCCTCGCCGACAATGCACAAGGAACTGTCCGACGCCATCAATGGCAGCGGCACGACCGGCACATCCGCGTACGACCGGCTGCAGAGCGCGGTGCAGGGCTTCAGCGACAAGACCAAGACCGCCGACGACCGAGTCGACAACCTCATGCGAGCACTCGACGCTCTCAACGGCAACACGCAGTCCTTCCACGACGCGACCGCGCAGCTCAACTCCGTGATGCTGCAGATCGACGACACGATGAAGGGCAACATCGACCGTGCCGAGAGCTGGGGTAAGGCCCTGGTCGACAGCGACGGCCTGGTGAACACCGCGTCCCGCAATGGCCAGACCCTCAACAGCCAGCTCACCGAGCTGCGTGACTCGATGCTTGGTGCGCCATCAAGGCGCAGGAGGCCGCGGAGCAGGGCCTGATGCCCATGTCCGAAGCGATGGACAAGGGGCAGGGCACGATGGAGCGGGCCCGCGCAAAGGCGATCCAGCTCGCCATGGACATGGGAATCCCCAAGGCCCAGGCGGAGGCTCTCGCCGACCAGATGGGGTTCATCCCGGACACCGTCACCACGCTGATGACGACGAAGGGCATCCGGAGTCGACGGCCCAGATCCTCGGACTGCGCGGCAAGTTGTACAGTCTCGGGGCTGGGAAGTCGATCACTGTCAAGGCGCCGACCGCGGATGCGAGGAAGCAGCTCGAACTCCTCGGATTCAAGGTGACGGGCCTGCCCGGTGGGAAGAACGTGCGGATCACCGCGCCCCGAGCGCTCCCGGACAGCACTGCCGCGTGACCTCCGACAGGATATCCGCGCCGCAGTGGCATAGGGACAGCTACTTGGTTGCGCTCGACACCCAGTTGAGATAGCCGATAGACCCGCCCGTGACCGGCACGGCGAGCTCAAGCGCGTCTACTTCACCGGCGGCGAACCCCTGACCTCCCCCTCGCCCGCCCTGTCCTGGAACATCTCCCAGAGCCGGGGCCGGATGCCTCCTACACCCTGATCACCAACGGAACTCGCATCCGCACGCACCGGTGGTGGCTGTCCAAGACTCACTTGGACAAGGTGAAGGTGTCCCTGCACTACTTCTCCGACGAGTCCTTGAAGGCCATTGCCGGAACCCGGATCGGGATCGGAGCCGTTCTCGACGGGATCGAGGTGGCACGAGATGTCTTCGAGCGGGTCGAGCTGAACACACTCCTCCAGAAAGAAAACGCTCACGAAGTCCGGAAGATCCTCGACTTCGCACTCGAACGACGTATGCCGGTCCAGTTCATCGAACTCATCGGCACCGACTTCAACGAGGGCCGGGCCTCGTCTGCCGTGTCGGCCGACGAAATCGTTGCGTACCTGCGCACACTCACGAGCGATGAGCACACTGAGGTGGCCGGTGTCGGGCAAGGGCGTCGCGTCTTCCGAATCGACGACATCGAGTTCGATGTCATCCATCGCAACCTGGGCCGCCATCGCATCGGCCAATGCGGCGCCTGTCCCCTGCGTGCCAAGTGTGTCGAGGGGTTCTGGGCCCTCCGCGTCGACCACGACGGTGGAATCCAGCCGTGCCTCCTGCGCGAAGACCTGCGGCTGGACATCAAGGAGCTTCTGGCCGATCCAACGCGGCTCTCCGAAGCCGTCGCCGGGCACGTCACTTCCTTCACCGAGGGGACCCTATGAGGCTGCCGCCCGCCTACCTGCCCATCGACTACGACGGCTCGTCGGGACCGCTCCTCGTCTTCGAGGGCGTATCTGGGATAGGCAAGACGACACTCGTCAAGACCGTGACCCGACGCCTGAAGGCAACGAGCCTGCATACGCTGCCGCTCCCACACTCGGCCTGGTCGTCTGCCGTGAACTTGCGACTGCGGCCCCTCCCACAACTTGCCTTCTACCTTTCGGGATTGCTGCACGCCTCCGACGCGGTCCGGCGCGCCCGAATGACCGGCCCGGTCATGGCCGACCGGTACGTCTCCTCTGTGATCGCGTGCCACGCAGCGATACACGGCGTAGAGGTGGAGACCGTCACCGGACTTCTGGAGCCGTTCCGGCCCTACCTGGTGCAGCCGACTCACACCTTCTACCTCCGATGTTCTGAGTCGACCTTGCGACAGCGCATGGCCGAAAAACAGGACGTGAAGCAGGACGACACCGATCTCTTCGCAATTCCTGACCGCCTTCCGCGCCTGCTCGCGAACTGCGAAGCAGTGGCCGCCTCAGACACCACGACCGTCGTCGTCGACACCGACGACAAGACGCCCGACGAACTCGCCAACTGGGTCATCGCCCACCTGGAGGCCAACGGTGCTTAACCCCATCGACACCGATGCCGTGATCCGTGGCGGCGGCGCTATCGGCCGGTTTCCCGGCGAGATCCACGAGGGAGTCGCATGGTGGCTTGGCGCTTGCCTCGTGGTCACCCACAAGACCCACCGGATCGGCGTCGCCCACAACGGTCATCCTGCCATCGCCGAGTTCGCGAGCCGCTTCTGCCGAGGTGCGATCAATGCTCAGCACTAGGCCTGCGATGTACGGTTCCTCGGCCACCAGACCGAAGAGCGGCTATTGGCCGCGCTCAAGAGCTTTCAAGGAGCCCCGGGCGCGTGGCTCTCGGCGAGCACCGACGACAGTCTGCTCACCATTCGGATCACCCTCTACAACCGGCAGGGCCTTGCCCTGGACGACACGAACGGCCTCGCGCAGATCCGACGGATGATCGCCGAAGACCATGTGCCGATCCCGGTCAACGACCAAGCCCGAGGGACCATCGAGCCCTGGCATCACCAGTTGACCGGGCCGGAAGGAGTGTCGTGGTCGACGCAGCCGAAATCATCCGGACCGGCACCAGCATCCTTTTCGTCACCCTGGACTCGCTACGACACGACGTGGCACGTAGCGCCCTCGACAATGCGCTCACTCGCAGCTCGCCAGCCTGCTACCCGAGGGCGGCTGGGAGCGTCGACATACCCCAGGCAGCTTCACGCTTCCCGCCCACATGGCCTTCTTCTCCGGGTTCCTGCCCAAGCTCCCGCAACCCGAGCAGCCACCCCGCCTCTGGGAGTGTCGCCCACCGGCCTTCAAGGCAGTTCCGAAGGAGACGTTCGTCTTCGAGGCATCGAACCTGCTCAACGGTCTGGCGAACACGGATACCGAAGCGTCTGCGTGGGGGCGTCACCTACTTCTCCCGCGAGACACCGCTCGGCTCCGTCCTGCCCGACCTCTTCGACAAGGACCACTGGCGACCCGAGTTCTGCTCCCCTGAGATGGACTCCACTCGCCACCAGGTTGACCAAGCTTTGGAGATCGCCGAGAAATACGACGACCGCCCGTTGTACCTCTTCGTCAATGTCTCGGCCACCCATGTACCCCACGGTCACCACATCGACGAAAGCCTGGACTCCATCGCGTCGCAGAGGGCCGCCCTGTCTTACGCGGACGGACATCTCTGCCGCCTGATCACCACGCTGACCGCGAAGCGGCGATGGCTGATCATCATGTGCGCCGACCACGGTGACGCCTACGGCGACGACGGCTTCCACGGTCGCGGAATCGCCCACCCTGCCGTCATGAACGTGCCCTTCGCCGCCTGGGTGCGCTGACGCTCGCTACTCTCGCGAGTCATGAGCGACGATGCGCAAGGCCACGAACCAGGCTGCGACGCCTCCATTGTTGTAGCCCGCGACGCCGACGGGCTGGTTGCCCTGCTGAGCGCCGACTTCCCCCGCCACGGGGGCGAGTACCTCTTCTTGCCCGGCGGGCGGAGTGAAGACGGCGAGACGGCTGAGGCGTGCGCACGCCGCGAACTGAGTGAAGAGGCTGGCGTCACTGCCGAGACGTGGAGGCCGCTCGGCTCTTACGCCATCACCCTCGGATCGACGGCGCGCGTGCATCTTTTCGAAGCTCAGCAGTTGACCCGCGGACCACAGGACCTCACCCCCACCGAGGAGGGCTACAAACTCGCTTGGTGGCCCATGGAAGACGCGATCAACGCAGCGTCACACGGCCGGTTCCTTCCTCCCGCCGGCCCGTTGGCCCTACTCCTCGCACAACGGGCGCTGCAAGGCGACTGAGCCACTTCAGCCAACCAACTACCGCCACAAGGGCTAGCAAAAAGCCCTCTGACCTGCGAGAAAGCAGATCAGAGGGCCTCGCTTCAGCCGACCGACGGACGAGTCGGCCATGTACGCCGGGTTCTGTCACCCAGGGGCCTTGCGGCCCGAGGGGAGGCGGCCATCCATCTAGGACTGCCGTTGCCGACAGCCTCATGCGGTCTACCCGTGAACTCGGGCGGGCAGCCCTCGGACGTTCACGCAGAGCCACCAATCGGCGGCCCCTCTTGACCTTGCTCCGGGTGGGGTTTACCTAGCCGTCCGAGTCACCTCGGACGCTGGTGGTCTCTTACACCACCGTTTCACCCTTACCGGGCGCCTTTCGGCCCCCGGCGGTTTGTTTTCTGTGGCACTGTCCCGCGGGTCACCCCGGGTGGGCGTTACCCACCACCCTGCCGTGTGGAGCCCGGACGTTCCTCGGCGGGCTTCTTCCGCTTCCGGAGACGCGGCAGAGCCCGACGCGGCCGCCCAGCCGACTCGTCCGTCGTACCGACCATGCTACCCGCAGCGAGCTGGGCCTTTTCGCGCGCGGCCCAGCGGACACGACGCGCCACGCGAGCACCTGCGGGGCCCGGCGGGGGCGGTCCGAGGCGTGGGCCGGCCTTGGCGGATGGTGGCGGGGGTCGACAAGATTGCCTCATGCCGATCGCGAGTGAACCACCGGCGGTCAGCCCGCCGCCGTCGAGCACCCAGCCGTGCTGCCCGCCGCTGACCCAGCACGCCCTGACCATCGCCGAGGCCGAGCGCACCGCCGCCATGTTCAAGGCGCTCGGCGACCCCGTGCGGCTGCGGCTGTTCTCCAAGATCGCCTCACACGAGGGCGGCGAGGCGTGCGTCTGCGACATCCGGGACGTCGGCGTCTCGCAGCCGACCGTCAGCCACCACCTCAAGAAGCTGCGCGAAGTGGGCCTGCTGGTGTCCGAGCGGCGCGGCACCTGGGTGTACTACCGCGTCGCTCCCGAAGTGCTGGCCTCCCTCGCGGGCGCCTTCGCCGTGTCAGGCTGAGCCGATGGCGCGCACCAGCCCCGACCCGTCTCCCGGCCCGGCCTCCGGCCCCGCGCCAGGCACCGGCGGTCTCCGGCGTGAGCTGGGCACCTTCGACGCGGTCATGACCGGCCTCGGGGCGATGATCGGCGCCGGTGTCTTCGCCGCGTTCGCCCCCGCCGCCCGCGCCGCCGGGTCCGGCCTCCTCATCGCGCTCGGCGTCGCCGCCGTCGTGGCCTACTGCAACGCCACCTCCTCCGCCCGGCTCGCCGCCCGCTACCCGGCCTCGGGCGGTACCTACGTCTACGGCCGGGAACGGCTCGGCCCCTTCTGGGGGCATCTCGCCGGGTGGGGGTTCGTGGTCGGCAAGACGGCGTCCTGCGCGGCCATGGCCCTGGTCGTGGGGTCGTACGCCTGGCCGGAGCACGAACGGGTGGTCGCGGTCGCCGCCGTCGTGGCGCTGACCGCCCTGAACTGCCTCGGCATCCAGAAGTCGGCCTGGCTGACGCGCGCGGTCGTCGCCGTGGTGCTCGTCGTTCTCGCGGCGATCGTGGTCACCGTGTGGACCGGCGGCCACACGCGCGCGCCGTGGGCGGCGGACAGCACGGCCACGGACGTCACACCCGGCGGCGTCCTCCAGGCGGCGGGGCTGCTGTTCTTCGCCTTCGCCGGATACGCCCGGATCGCCACTCTCGGCGAAGAGGTGCGCGACCCCGCCCGTACGATCCCGCGCGCCGTTCCGCTCGCGCTCGGCATCGTCCTCGTCGTCTACGCGGCGGTGGGCGCCGCCGCGCTGGCCGCGCTCGGCCCACGGGGGCTGGCGGATGCGGGCGCGCCGCTCGCCGACGCGGTACGCGCCGCCGACGCGGGCTGGATGGCCCCCGTCGTGCGGTGCGGCGCGGCACTCGCCGCCCTGGGATCGCTGCTCGCGCTGATCCTCGGGGTCTCCCGTACCACCCTCGCCATGGCACGCGACCGGCATCTGCCGCACGTCCTGGCGGCCGTCCACCCACGCACGGCCGCCCCGTACCGTGCGGAGCTGGCGGTCGGCGCCGTGGTGGCCGTGGCGGCGGCGACAGCGGATCTGCGCGGGGCGATCGGCTTCTCGTCCTTCGGCGTGCTCGCCTACTACGCCGTCGCGAACGCCAGCGCGTGGACGCTCAGCACCGAGGAGGGGCGGCCGCCCCGTGCCATCCCGCTCGTCGGCCTCGCCGGATGCGCGGCACTCGCCTTCGCCTTGCCGCTCACCTCCGTACTGGCGGGAACGGGCGTACTGGCGCTCGGCGTCGTCTCGTACGCGGTGCGGGCGCGGCCCAGGGAGCGGCGCGACGAGGAGTGACAAGGCGTGACCAGGTGGGAGCCGGTCGCGGTGGTGACCGGGTGGCTACGCGCGCGTGGGTGCGCTGGGACCTGCCACGGCTGCGTGACTGGTGCCTCCCCGGTGGCTGCGCGCGCGTGGGCGCACGTGGGCGGTGACAGGGTCCGCCGCCGGATGCGGAGGGCGGCATTTCTGTGGCCGCACCTCACCGGCATAGGCTGCGGCGGGGCCGCGCACGGGCCGCCGCCGGGACACCGCTGGACGTCCGGGCCCACCTGGCCGCTCCGGCCCCCGTGCCCGCCCCTGCCGACCGGCTCGTACGCCCCGTCGTCCGCGCCATGGCCCGCGCAATGCCCGTAGACCGTCGTCCCGTCCGTGTGAGGAGAACCGCCGTGCTCGTCTTGTTGCCGCCGTCCGAGGGGAAGGCCCCGAGTGGGTCCGGCGCCGCGCTCGACCTCGGGGCGCTGTCGCTGCCCGGGCTCGGCACGGCGCGCGAGGCGGTGCTCGATGAGCTGGTGACGCTGTGCGCGGGGGACGAGGACAAGGCGGCCGAGGTCCTTGGGCTGAGTGCCGGGCTGCGCGGCGAGGTCGCGAAGAACGCGGAGCTGCGCACCGCCGGTGCCAGGCCCGCCGGGCAGATCTACACCGGAGTCCTGTACGACGCGCTGGGCCTGGCGACGCTGGAACCGGCGGCGCGGCGGCGCGCGGCCCGGTCCCTGCTGGTGTTCTCCGGGCTGTGGGGCGCGGTGCGGATCGGTGACCGGATTCCCTCCTACCGCTGCTCGATGGGCGTGAAGCTGCCCGGCATCGGCGCGCTCGGGGCGTACTGGCGGGCGCCGATGGCCGAGGCGCTGCCGGAGGTCGCGGGCCGGGGCCTGGTGCTCGATCTGCGGTCGGCGGCGTACGCGACGGCCTGGAAGCCCAAGGGCGAGACCGCCGAGCGCACGGCGACGGTGCGGGTACTCCAGTCCACGACCGTGAACGGGGTGGAGAAGCGGACCGTCGTCAGCCACTTCAACAAGGCGACGAAGGGCCGGATGGTGCGGGACCTGCTCACCGACGGGGCGACGCCGCGCGGACCCGGGGAACTGGTGGACGCGCTGCGCGAGCTGGGCTACACGGTGGAGGCGCAGCCTCCGGCCAAGCGCGGCACGGGCTGGGCGCTGGACGTCGTGGTGACCGAGGTCTGACGTAGGGACGAGCGACTGTTGCGCTTTGCGCAACGGGCATTGCAAGTGCCGCCCACGGGGCGGATGATGGGCCGCGTGACTCGTCGTGCTGCCTCCTCCCCCGTCGGCCCCACCGGTCCTTCCGGCCCCGCTCCGTCCACCACCCCGTTCTCCGCCCCGTCCGCCGCCCCGTTCACCGCTCCATCCACCGTTCCCCCGGCGGCAACCGGCGGCCCCGCCAGTTCCCCGCCGGAACCGGACCCGGTCCCGGTACCGGAGCCGACTCCCGTACCGCGACCGGTACCGGGGTCGGTGCTGGGGCTCGCGGCCGTCGTCCCCGTGGTCGTCATCGACGACGTCGCGGACGCGGTGCCGCTCGCGCGCGCCCTGGTCGCCGGGGGGCTGCCCGCGATCGAGGTGACGCTGCGCACCGCCGCGGCCCCCCACGCCATCGCCGCCATCGCCGACGGCGTCCCTGGCGCCGTGGTCGGCGCCGGTACGGTGCTGAGCCCCGAGGGGGTGGACACGGCGGTCGCGGCGGGGGCCAGGTTCCTGGTCAGCCCCGGCTGGACGGAGCACCTGCTGGCCGCCCTCCTGGAGTCGGGGCTGCCGTTCCTGCCCGGGGTCTCCACCGCGTCGGAGGTGCTTGCCCTGCTGGAGCGCGGCGTACGGGAGATGAAGTTCTTCCCGGCGGAGGCGGCCGGAGGCGCGGCGTTCGTGAAGGCCCTGTCCGCGCCGCTGCCGCAGGCCCGGTTCTGCCCCACCGGCGGCATCGGCCCGGCCTCGGCGCCCGCGTATCTGGCGCTGCCGAACGTGGGATGTGTGGGCGGGAGCTGGATGCTGCCCGCCGACGCGCTGCGCGCGAAGGACTGGGGCCGGGTCGAACGCCTGGCCCGCGAGGCGGCGGCCCTGCGCCAGTGCTAGGCGGGCCGGAGTCGTCATGCCGTACGGGTCACGCCGGGCTGGTCACGCCGGGCTGATCACGCCGGGCTGATCACGCCGGGCCAGGCGCGCGTTGCGCGCGGCGTCGGGCCCGCCCGGTGGCAGGCCCGGCACGCGGCGGCGGGTCAGCGCAGGTGTGAGGTGTCGTTGAGCAGCCGCAGCGACGCGTTGCCGTCGCCGTAGTAGGCCACGGCCGAGAGCGAGGCGGCGGACAGCTCCATCCGGAACAGCGCCTCGGGCGGTGCCCCGAGCGCCAGCCTGACCAGGGTCTTGACGGGCGTGACATGCGTGACGAGCAGCACCGTCTTGCCCGCGTAGCGGGCGATGAGCTTGTCGCGGGAGAGTGCGACCCGGCGGGCGACGCTGGCGAAGCTCTCGCCGCCGCCGGTCGGTACGGCCTTCGCCGAGGCCAGCCAGGCGTCCAGGTCGGCCGGGTAGCGGTCGCGTACCTCGGCGAACGTCAGGCCTTCCCAGGCGCCGAAGTCGGTCTCGCGCAGGCCCTCGTCGATCCGCACCTCAAGGCCGAGCCGGGTGGCGACCGCTTCGGCCGTCTCGCGGCAGCGGCGCAGCGGTGAGCTGACGACGGCCTGGATGGTGCCCCGGGTGGCGAGCGCGGCGGCCACGTACGCGGCCTGCTGCCTTCCCGTAGCCGAGAGTTCGGGGTCGGCGCCGGTGCTGCCCGAGAACCGCTTCTCCGGGGTCAGCGCCGTCTCGCCATGGCGCAGCAGGACGAACGTGGTGGGCGCGCCGAGGTCGGCGGGCGCGGCCCAGCCGACGGGCGGGCCCGCCGGTTCGGCGACCGGCGCGGCGTCGGTGGCCGGAAGGGCGTGGGCGCCGGTCGTGGTGTCCGCCGCCGCGACGGTCGCTGTGGCGCCGCCCGGGCGTGCGCCCACCGTCAGCGCCGCCGTCGAGGCCGACGGCTGCCAGCGCTCGCCGCGCTTGGTCGCGTCCATCGCCTCGTTCGCCAGCCGGTCCGCGTGCTTGTTCTGCTCGCGCGGAATCCAGGCGTAGGACACCTGGTCGGGCGGGAAGACCGTCTTCGCTTCCGCGGCGAGCGGCCGCATGTCCGGGTGCTTGATCTTCCAGCGGCCCGACATCTGCTCGACGACGAGCTTGGAGTCCATCCGGACCTGGATCTCGGCTGTGGGATCGAGCGCGTACGCCGCGCGCAGGCCCGCGATCAGGCCCTTGTACTCGGCGACGTTGTTGGTGGCGGTGCCGATGGAGGCGGCCGCCTCGGCGAGGGTCTCACCGGTCACCGGGTCGAGGACGACGGCGCCGTACCCCGCGGGCCCCGGGTTGCCCCGGGACCCTCCGTCCGCCTCGACGACAAAGCGGTTCGGCATCCGGCTCACAGACCTGACTCGGGCGTACGGACCAGGATGCGGCGGCAGTTCTCGCAGCGAAGGACCTCGTCGGCGGGCGCTGCCTTGACCTCGTTGACCTCGGTGATGTTCAGCTCAAGGCGGCAGCCCTCGCAGCGGCGCTGGTAGAGCCGGGCGGCGCCGACGCCGTTCTGCTGGACGCGCAGCTTCTCGTACAGCTTCATCAGGTCCGCCGGCACGGAGCCGGCGATGACCTCGCGCTCCTTGGTGGCCGTGGCGGCCTCGGAGTCCATGGCCTCCGTCGCGGCGTCGCGGCGCGCGGTCGCGTCGATCACCTTCGCCTCAAGGGAGGAGACGCGCTCGGTGAGTTCCACGGCGCGCTCCTGCGCGGCTTCGCGGCGCTCCATGATCTCCAGGACGACGTCCTCCAGAGCGCCCTGCCGCTTGGCGAGGGAGACGATCTCGCGCTGGAGGTTCTCCAGGTCCTTGGGCGAGGTGACGGCGCCGGAGTCGAGACGCTGCTGGTCGCGGACGGCGCGCTGGCGGACCTGATCGACGTCCTGCTCCGCCTTGGTCTGCTCGCGTGCGGTGTCACCCTCCTCGGTCTGCGAGGCGACGAGGAGATCGCGCAGCTGCGTGAGGTCGGCGTTCAGGGTCTCGATCTCGTGGTGCTCGGGCAGGCTCTGACGCTTGTGAGCGAGCTGCGAGAGGCGGGCGTCGAGGGCCTGGACGTCGAGAAGGCGGATCTGGTCGGCGGGCTCGGCGTTCAGTTCGGGGCTCCTGGGCTCAAGGGTGTGGCGGGGACAGTGGAGGCCGCGTGCGCGGTCCAGGGGTCGGTGACGGCGCGGGAGACGTGGGTGCGCAAGCCCCACCCGTGCCGGTCGGAAATCTCGTCGAGCTGCGCCGCCGCCTGCTCGGTCCAGGGCCACTCCGTCGCCCAGTGCGCGGCGTCGACGAGTGCCAGCGGGCTGTGCTGCTGGGCCTCCGAGGCCGGGTGGTGGCGCAGGTCCGCGGTGACGTAGACGTCGGCCCCGGCCGCCCGTACGGCGTCGAAGAGGCCGTCTCCGGAACCACCGCAGACCACGACGCTACGGACCATACGCTCCGGGTCGCCCGCGACGCGGATGCCCTGCGCCGTGCGCGGCAACCGGGCCGCGGCCCGCTCGGCGAACGCGCCCAGGGTCATCGGGGCGTCCAGCTCGCAGACCCGGCCGAGACCGCGGCGTCCGGCCGCGTCGGCCGGGTCGGGGACCAGGGGCGCGACGACCCGGAGGTCGAGGGCCCCGGCGAGCGCGTCGGAGACGCCGGGGTCGGCGCGGTCCGCGTTGGTGTGCGCCACGTGCAGCGCGACGTCGTTCTTGATCAGTGTGTGCACGACCCGGCCCTTGAAGGTCGAGGCGGCGACCGTCGTCGTGCCCCGCAGGTAGAGCGGGTGGTGCGTGACGAGCAGGTCGGCACCGAGCCGTACCGCCTCGTCGGCGACATCGAGAACGGGGTCAACAGCGAACAGGACGCGCGTAACGGGCTGGTCAGGGTCTCCGCAGACCGTGCCGACGGCGTCCCACTCCTCGGCCCGCGCGGGGGGCCAGAGGGCGTCGAGCGCGGTGAGGACTTCAGCGAGTACGGGCACGGCTTAGAGGTTACCTGTCCACCGCGCCCCTACGCCCCTGAGCTGTCAGAGCGGCCGTCCCACCAGCCGTCCCGCCGCAGCCCCGGCGGACGGCGCCGGCCGGTACGGGCTGGCACGCGTCCGTACCGGCCGGCGCCCCGCGCGCTGCTACTTCACGAGATAGCCGCCGAGGTCGTCCAGGACGCTGTCGGCCGCCGTGACACCGAGCCCGAGGTACCAGGTCTCGTCGGGAACGTCCTTCGCCTGGCCGTTCTTCACCGCGTCCAGCTTCTTCCACAGCGCGTTGCCCTCGGCCTTGGCCCGCTTGGTGGCCTTCGCGTCGCCGTAGACGCCCGTGAAGATCCAGTCGGCGTCGGCGTCGTCAATGCGCTCGGGGCTGATCTCCGCGGCGAGGTCGTTGATCTGCTGGTTCTTGGGCCGGGGCAGGCCGACGTCGTCGAGGATGGTGCCGATGAAGGACGCCTTGGCGTACAGCCGCGTGAACTGCGGCATGTACCGGAGCATGGTGACGGTCGGCTTGTCAGGACCGATGTCCGCGCCGAGCTTCTTCGCCTTCGCCTCGTACGCGTCGAGGTTCTTCTTCGCCGCCGCGGTCTTGTCCAGGGCCGCCGCGTTGAGGAGGTAGTTCTCCTTCCAGGTGAAGCCCGGGCGGATGGAGAAGACGGTCGGGGCGATCGCCGACAGCTCCTTGTACTGGCCCTCGGCGCGCAGCTTGCTGCCGAGGATCAGATCGGGGCGGAGCGCGTTGATGGCCTCCAAGTTGAGGCTGTTGATCGTGCCCACGCTCTTCGGGTTCCCGGCGGCCTTCTTGAGGTAGCCCGGGACGCCGTCGTCGGCCTCTGCCGAGGCGTAACCGACGGGCTTGACCCCGAGCGAGACGACGTTGTCCAGCTCGCCGACGTCGAGCACCACGACCCGCTTGGGCGCCGCCTTGATCTCGGTCTTGTCCATGGCGTGCGTGACGGTGCGGGGGAACTGGCCCGGCCCCGCGTCCGTACCCATCTTCGCGGTCTGCTCGGCCGCCTTCGCGAAGTCCTTGCCGCCCTGTGCCACGGACTTCGAGCCGCCGCCCTTGCCGCCGTCGTCGCCGGAGGACCCGCAGGCCGACAGGGCGAGCGCGCCGGTCAGGGCGAGGGAGACGGCGGCGAGACCGCGCCTGCGAAGGCTGGGGACCGCACCGCGACGGCGTGGGGACGGGGACATGACGTACTCCTGGCTCAGGGGTGAGGCGCGCGGCCGTACGCGCTGACGCCGCACGGTGCGCCTCCGCGACAAAACGCCTCCGCGACACAACAGGCGCCTGGTGAGGCGAGCCTTACCTTATGCCGGGCCCCTCGCCCCCGCCGCGTCCACCCCCGCCGCCCAGCACAGCCACCCGCGCCCGCTCAGCAGAATCGGACGATCGCCACCCTTTCGCGTGAAGTGCGGCACCTCTCGTGGTTCGGCATCGAGTGCGAAAACTACGTTCAGTCGCCGGAGGTGACCGTTTCATGACGGCCTGTGCCATGGAAACCGCTCTCGGTGACGACACCGCACGCCGAGCGGCGATCACGCTCGCCGCGGACGGCTCGTACGCCGCGCGCCTCGCGGTGTGCGGCGCGACCGGCGGCTGTTTTCCCGAGCGCTGGACACTGGACGGCCCCGAGCCTTACGCCGTCCCCCTGCCCGGCGATCAGCCCGAGGAGCCCGACAGCGAGGTACTGCCACTGGCGGACGGCCGGGTGCTGATCCGCCGCCGCGTCGCCGACCGGCACGCCCTCGCGCTGCTGTACCCCACGGGGCCCAACACCGGCGAACTGCCCCTCGGCTTCATCGAGTGCGAGGAGTTGACGCTGCTGCCGCCCACCCCGGACGGCGTGAGCGCGTACGCGCTGGCGCCCGGCGAGCTGGCCACGCATGTGTGGCTCGTCCACGGCGGCTCGTTCGGGCCCGAACACGTCGCCGAGATCCCGGGCCGGTGCTCATCGGGCACCTGGCTCGACCGGATGGGGCGCCTGCTCGCCGTGGACCGCGAAGTCGGCGGGCAGGTCAAGACGATCGTGGTGGACCTGCGGCGCGGCGGCGAGACAAGCCCGCTGCTCCAGATCACCAAGGAGAGCAACGACCGGCTGCTGCTCGCCGACCCGGACAGCGGGCTGCTGCTCGTACGGTCCGACGCCCCCGGTCGCGACCGGCTCGGCTGGGGCGTACTCGGCAGCGCGCTGCCCGTGCGCTTCCCCGAATGCCTGGATCTGACACCGGAGCACGCCGGTGCCACTGGCGGCGCCGGCCTGGCGGTGACGCCGTTCGCGGTGCAGCCAGGCCAGATGCTGACGCCGGAGGGCTGCGCCGTGGCGTTCCGGCTCGACCGGGCACGGCCCCAGGGCGACGGCGGGGGGAACGGTGCCGAGGCGGGCGGCGCGGCGGGCGGCGCCGGGGCCGGGGCGCCTGGCGACGGCAAGAGCCGCCAGGGTGGGGGCGGCAGCTGGGTGGGCGTCTGGCGGCCCTCGGAGCGCCGGTTGCGGCACGTCTCGCCACCGCGCGGCTGGCTGGCCGGCGCGGGCCTGTGGACCCGCGACGGAGAACTCAGGCTGCCGTTCGCCACGGAGCAGGTGCCCTGCGGGCTGGCCCGGGTGCGCGTGCCCGAACCGTGGCCGGACGTGACGCCGGGGCGCGGCCTCCCCGTGCCCGTACTGCCGCAGCACGGCACCGCGGGGGGCGACGGGGCCGCGTACGGGCTCAGACCCGGCGCCGGGCTCGGGGCCGGGCTCGGCGGCGCTTGGCCGTCACATCAGACGGGGTACCCGGCGGGGCCGGCGGCGGGCGCGCGGGAACCACTGGCAGGGCAAGGGCCCCTCCCGGAGGCGACTCCGGCCACGGCGCCCCGGCCCGTACCACTGCAACAGGCTCCGCTCGCCGGAGCCAGATAGTGCGCGACCGCAGCACGAGGAGACGCCGGTCAAGAAGTCAGGAACCGGCCACGAGCCCGTCAGGAACTGCCGACCGTCAGGAACTGCCGAGAAGCCGGTGGAGAGGCCGTGGAGAGAAGGAAGGGAAACAGGGCGGGAGGCGTGCGGGAGTCGGTTGGCTGCGTGATCAACGTCCTGGTTAGACTTCGAACAGGGGTCGCGCAGCCGTACGAGCGGACACGCACCGTGCGCCGAACGTCCTTGCGCCGGTGGGGCGGTGACGTCTCCTCAAGCCGACGCGCACGGGCGGCGATCCCCTACGCACAGCAGGTAGCGACAGTTCACGGAGTGACTTCCCTCATGGCCGAAGCCGGTACTGACATATCCGAGGCCCGACCGCTGGGGTCACCCGGTCCGGCGGCGCCCGGGAACCCGGCCGCCCAGGCGGCTCACGCGGGCAGGCACCGTGGCCCGGCCGCCGCCGAGGACGGCGGCGGGCCCGTGCAGGGCAAGCACCGGCGGACGACGGGGACGGTCAGCTCTGGCATCCGTCCGTAGGAGCAGCCGGGCGCGTCCCAGCCGCTACGGCTCCGTACGCGTGTGGCCCGGGCGGCGTTCGCCTCTGGCCCCGCCGCCACCGCGCCGAGGGACCGAGCGCCGCACGACCCCGCCCGGCAAACGGCCCTGGCCTCACCCGGCCTCCCGCTTGAGGCCGAGCACCTCCACCGCGGCGAAGCTCTCGTGGGGCGGGCGGCTCGCGTAGTGCGGGGTGAGGAGATGGTCCAGTTCCTCGGCGGTGAAGGCGGCGCCCGGCCGCGCCGCGTCGAACTTGGCCGCCACCTTCGGGCGTTCGACGATCGCGACCATCCCGCCGTGGACGACGAAGAGCTGCCCGTTGATCCGCCCCGCGGGCGGCGAGGCGAGGTAGCCGACCAGCGGTGCGACGTGCTCAGGGGCCAGCGGGTCGAGCTCGCCCGCCGACGGCTCGCCGAATCCGGCGAAGACATCCTCGGTCATCCGCGTCCTGGCTCGCGGGCAGATGGCGTTGGCGGTGACGCCGTACTTGCCGAGCGCGGCCGCCGTCGACGTGGTGAGCCCGACGATGCCGCCCTTGGCCGCAGCGTAGTTGGGCTGCCCGGCGGAACCGGCGAGGAACGCCTCCGACGAGGTGTTGATGATGCGCCCGTAGCCGGTCTTCGCCTCGCTCCGGCCCCGGTCGGACGCGGTCTTGAAGCGCTCGCGCCAGTAGGCGGCCGCGAAGTGTGTCGTGTTGAAGTGCCCCTTGAGGTGCACCCGGATCACCGAGTCCCACTCGTCCTCGGTCATCGAGAAGACCATCCGGTCTCGCAGGATGCCCGCGTTGTTGACGAGGATGTCGAGGGCGCCGTACGTGTCGAGGGCGCACTGGATGAGGCTTCTGGCCTGTTCGTGGTCGGCCACGTCGCCCGTGTGCGCCGTGGCCTGGCCGCCCGCCTCCGTGATCTCGGCGACGACCTCGTTGGCCGGGCCTGACCACGCCTTTCCCGTACCGTCGCGGCCCGGCTGGCCATAGTCGTTGACGACGACACGGGCACCGAGCCGGGCCAGTTCGAGCGCTTCCGCCCGCCCGAGGCCCCGCCCGGCGCCCGTAACGATCGCGGTCTTCCCCTCAAGCAACGCCACGGCTCGCCTCCCGGCTTGCGGCTCCTGCGCCTGCTGTGTCGGTTACGTCCATCGCGTGCAGTGCGTCCATGACATCCATCGCGTCCGTCGTGTTCATCACGCCCGCTCGTGCTCTCAGAGCTCGATGCACGTCCGCAGCGCCTCGCCCGTGCGCATCTGGTCGATCGCCTCGTTGACCTCGGCGAGCGGCACCCGGTGGGTGATGAGCCGTTCGAGGTCGACGCGCCCGGCCCGCCACAGGGCGATGGCCCGCTCGTAGGACCGCAGCACGTCGCCACCGCCGTACAGCGAGGGCAGGACGCGCTTCTCGTCGAAGAACAACTCGAACATGCTGACCTGGAAGAAGTCGTCGAGCGCGCCCGCCCCGACGACGCACAGCGTGCCGCCGCGCCGCGTCGTCTCATACGCCGTGCGGGCGGTGGCTGACGTGCCGACGGCCTCGAAGACGTAGTCGAAGCCTTCGCCGCCGGTGATCCGGCCCTTGATGTCGGCCAGCTCCGCCGGGGCGACGGCCTCCGTGGCGCCGAAGGTGAGCGCACGTTCGCGCCGGGACGTGACCGGGTCGACGGCGACGATCTGTGCGGCGCCCGCCACCCGGGCGCCCTGGATGACGCTGACCCCGACGCCACCGCAGCCGATGACGGCGACCGAAGAACCGGCCTCGACCCGGGCCGTGTTGAGGGCGGCGCCCAGACCCGTTGTCACCCCGCAGCCGATGAGCGCGGCGATGTCGAAGGGCACATCGTCCGGTATGGGCACGGCGCATCCCGCCGCGAGGACGACCTCCTCGGTGAAGGTCCCCGTTCCGGCGAAGCCGAAGACATCGCCAGGGGTCGCCCCGGCGCGCCGGAAGTTGGGCGTACCGGCGTTGGCGAAGCCCGCCAGGCACAGCTGGGTCTGGCCCCGTTTGCAGGACGGGCAGTCGCCGCAGGCGGGCAGCCAGCAGATCAGGACCCGGTCGCCGACGCTGAGGCCCGTCACGCCGTCCCCGACGTCGATGACCTCGCCAGCGCCCTCGTGTCCGGGGACGAACGGGGCGGGCTGCGGCAGCACCCCGTTCATCGCCGAGATATCGGAGTGGCACAGTCCCGTAGCCCGGACCCGCACTCTGACCTTGCCGGGGCCGAACCCCACCGCCTCCACGTCGTCAAGGACGTCGAGCTTCTCCCGCCCGATCTCGTGCTGTACGGCTGCGCGCACGGTACGACTCCTCTCAGAACTCCGTAAGAACTCCGGCCAGGTCTCCGGTCGGATCTCCGGTCAGGTCTCCGTCAGGCTCGGTCGGAAGCCGGGCCCGCGTCAGGACTGGTGCCGGGGGTGTGGTGCCGGGCCGTACTCAGGGTCGCGGTCTAGCTGTGCTCGATCACGGTGTCGACGAGGACCTGCACGTCGTCCCGCTCCCCGTCGCCGTCGTCGCCATCCCCGGGGCGGTCCACCGTCGCGAGCACCAGCACCCGGCCGCTCTCCCGCCACATCCGCACGCGCAGCGTCTCGCCCGGGTAGACGACACCGGCGAAGCGGGTGGCGTACGAGCGGACGCGGCTGACATCGCCTCCGAGGACGGTGTCCACGACGGCCTTGAGCACGATGCCGTACGTGCACAGCCCGTGCAGGATCGGCCGGTCGAAACCCGCCAGCTTGGCGAACTCGGGGTCGGCGTGCAGCGGGTTCCAGTCGCCGGAGAGCCGGTAGAGCAGCGCCTGGTCCTCGCGGGTGGCCCGGTCGACCGTGACATCCGGCTCCCGGCTGGGAAGGGCGGGGCGGCTGGACTGGCCGCGCTCGCCCCCGAATCCGCCCTCACCGCGTACGAAGATCTGTGTGTCGCAGCTCCATAGCGGCCCCTCGGCGTCGGCGACGTCGGAGCGCAGCACGATGACGGCGGCCTTGCCCTTGTCGTAGACGGCGGCTACCCGTGAGGTCTGGGTCGCCCGCCCGGAGGTGGGGAGCGGGCGGTGCAGCTCGACGCGCTGGCCGCCGTGCAGCACGGCGGTGAGGTCCACGTCGATGCCGGGCGCGGAGAGCCCACCGGCGAGGGCCATGCCGCCGCCCGCCACGGTGGCGAAACTGGGCAGGACGTGGAGTCGGCTCTCCAGGGTGTAGCGGAGTTCGCCGGGGTCGGTCGCCGCTCCTGGCGCGCCTTGGGCCGAACCCGCCCCGATGCCCAAGTGGTAGAGCTGTACGTCCTTGTGGCCCCAGGCGAGTTCCGTGCTGGTGGGCTCGGCGGTGGTGGCCTTGGCGACGTCGATGGGCATCGGCGTACTGCTCCTTCCGGGACGGGAAGACCCCGGCCCGGCCGTCCGCGCCGTTGGCCGTAACGGGGTCATAGCTGATCAGCCGGTCGGGCCGCGGCGCCGCGCGAGCGCCGCCGCGCCCCTCAGCCCGTGCTCCGCCGGGCCGCGCCAAGGCCCCGCTCGGCCGGTCCGCGCCGTGGCGCCCCAGGGGGTGGCGCCGTGGCGCGGACAAGACCTAGAACACGTTCTAGCCGATGCCCCCATGTATAGCCGATCCACCGGCACCCGGGAAGGGCCATGACGACAGGCCGGCTCCGGTCGCGCCCCGTTACCCATGACATCTGTCCTGGTCAGCTACCGACATTCACCTCTGCCGTCGCCTTCGGCGGCTCCGTAGCGTCACTGACATGACGACAACATCCGGCACGGTCACGGGCACGGGCACCATGACAAGGACAAGGACAAGGACAGGGACAGGGACAGGGGCTGGCGCGGGGCGCACCTGGCGCGGCGGTCCACCCGCCGTGACGTTCAACGGCGTATCCCGCAGCTACGGCGCGGTCCGCGCCGTGGACCGGCTCGACCTGGAGGTTCCACGCGGTCAGACCGTGGCGCTCCTGGGCCGCAACGGCGCGGGGAAGTCCACCTCCCTGAGCATGCTGCTCGGGCTGCTTCCGCCGTCCAGCGGTGAGGTCAGGCTCTTCGGTGACACACCGCAGCGGGCGGCGCGCGAGGGCAGGGTGGGCGCCATGCTCCAGGACGGGCGGCCCATCGCCCGGGTGACGGTGCGGGAACTCGTCCGCTTCGTCGGTTCCTGCTATCCGGCGCCCATGCCCGTGCCGGAAGCCCTGGCCCTGGCGGGGCTTGAGAGCCTGGCGGACCGCCGCGTCGACAAGCTCTCGGGCGGCCAGGCGCAGCGTGTGCGCTTCGCCATGGCGCTCGCCGGGAATCCGGAACTGATCGTGCTCGACGAGCCGACCGCGGCGCTCGATGTGGAGGCCCGCCGGGCGTTCTGGGCCTCCATGCGGGCGTACGCGGAGCGCGGCAACACCGTGCTCTTCTCGACGCACTACCTCCAGGAGGCGGACGAGAACTCCGACCGGATCGTGGTCATCGACCGGGGCCGGATCGCCGCCGACGGCAGTGCCGACGAGGTCAAGCGTGCCGTCGGCGGCAGTCTGGTCGCCTTCGACCTGGCGGGCGCGGCCACCACGGGCCTCGCCCTGCTGCCGGGCGTGACGTCGGTGGAGATCCGCGGTGACCGCGCGCGGCTGCGCAGCTCCGACTCCGACGCGACGGTACGCGCGCTGGCCGAGCAGGGCGCCATCCGCGGCCTGGAGGTGGCCCCGGCCAGCCTCGAAGACGCGTTCCTCGCGCTGACCACCGGCCCGGACACACAGGGCGGCGCGCCGCCGCTCCACGCCCCGTCCCCTTCCCCGACCCACGCCGTGCAGGAGTCTTCCCGATGATCGACTACATCCAGCTCGAAGTGCGCCGGACGCTGCGCGACACCGGGTTCGTCGTCTTCGGCATCGGCATGCCGGTCATGCTGTATCTGCTCTTCAGCAACCTCGGGGTCAACAGCGGCGACCGGAAGGACGTCGCGGTCTCGCTGATGGTCGGCATGGCCGCGTACGGCGCCCTCGGCTCCGCCCTCAGCGTCGGCACCGGCCTGTCCGAGGACAAGGCGACCGGCTGGCTACGGCAGTTGCGGGTCACTCCGCTGCCGCCATCCCGGATCGTGGCCGGCCGCGCGCTCACCGGCTCCGTGATCGTCCTGCCCGCCATCGCGGCGGTGCTGCTCGCGGGCCGCGTCATCAACCACGTGGAGCTGGACGTCTGGCAGTGGGCGGCGCTCGTCGCCCTGCTGTGGATCGGCACCGCGCCCTTCACCCTGCTCGGTCTCGGCAACGGCTACCTCCTGTCCGCCCAGACGACGGGCGTGGTCAACATGGCCTGCAACCTGGGCCTGGCCATCGCGGGCGGGCTGTGGATACCGGTGGACAACTTCCCCGGCTGGCTGCGTGCGATATCCGACTGGACGCCCACCCACCGCTTCGCCGACCTGGGCTGGAGCGTCACCGAGGGGCACGCGCCCAGCCTGGTCACGGCACTGACGCTGGTGGCGTGGTGCGCCGCGTTCGGCGGCTACGCCCTCCGTTCCTACCGCGTGAGCGCCCATACGGCATGACCCGGCTGAGCACCGGACCGGCCGGTGACGGCCGCGCCACGCGCGCATGGTCACATAGGCATACCGGACACAGCGGGACGCACCGGCCCGACGGCGACGACGCACCGGCCCGACGGCGAACAGACAGCAAGACAGAAACAAGACAGAACAAAACAGCAAGACAGCAAGACAGCAGGGCAGCAGGCCAGCTGGGCTGCGCGGCAGGCGGCGGAAAGCGGACAACGGGAGCCATGAGCACACGGAGCAACAACGAGGAGCTTGGCGAAGGGCCCAGCGAATGGACGCTCATGCCCTGGCTGCTCATGGCGAGCGGCGCGGCGGTCGACGTGGTGCGAGGGGCGGTCCCCCACCGCTGGCTCGCCGGAACGGGGCTGCTGCTCTTCGCCGCGTGCTACGTCGCCGTGATCTTCGTCGGCGCCAGCCTCGCCCCCGCCCGGCGCCGCGCCGCCCAGCTGCTGCTCCTGCCGACGGCGGCGCTCGCGGTCGTGCTGGGCTCTTCGTACGGGGGGAGCTGGCTGATGCTCTTCTCGCTGGTCTCACTCGCTACGGGGATGGCCGTCTGGGGCCGCAAGGTCGGGCCCGCGCTGCTCGTCGTCGTGGCCATCGGCGAGCTGAGCACCGCGTACAGCGGTGACACGGAGAAGATGTGGAGCGTCGCCTACTCCTCGGCACTGTCCGGAGCGGTCGTCGCGATCATCATCCGGCTGACCGGCACCGTACGCGAACTGCACGCCACCCGCAGCGAGCTGGCCCGGTCCGCCGTGGAGCAGGAACGGCTGCGGTTCTCGCGCGACCTGCACGACCTGCTCGGCCACACCCTGTCGGTGATCGTCGTGAAGGCTGAGGCGGTACGGCGGCTCACACCGCGCGCGCCCGAGGCCGCCCTCGCGCAGGCCGCCGACATCGAGGCCATCGGCCGCCAGGCGCTCACCGAGATCCGCGAGGCCGTCACCGGCTACCGCGAGGGCAGCCTGACCACCGAACTCGACCGGGCGCGCTCGCTGCTCGACGCCTCCGGCATCGAGGCCGTCGTACGGCAGTCAGGGCCGCCGCTGCCGCCCCAGGCCGAGGCGTTGCTCGGCTGGGTGGTCCGCGAGGGCGTCACCAACACGGTCCGGCACAGCGGTGCGGCGCGCTGCGACATCGAGGTGCGAGCGGGTGCCGACCACGTACGGCTGGACATCCTCGACGACGGCGCCGGGTGCGGGCAGGGGCGCGGACACGCGCACCAGCGCCTGCACGCCCGCGGACCGGTCGATGCCCCAGCCGGTGACCCAGCCGATGACCCGACCGACGACCCGACCGACGATCCAGCCGATGGCCCGACCGCTCGGAGCGCCGCCGCGCCGTCACCGGTGGCGCTGCGAATGCGCGGCGGTACCGGCGGTACGGGGCTGACCGGCCTGGCGGAACGTCTCGCCGCGGCGGGTGGTTCGCTGCGCTCCGGGTCCGCCGGACGGCGCGGCTTCCGGCTCACCGCCGAACTCCCCATCGACGGGGACAGTGGTGACGACGAAGATAACAGGGGTAACGGGGAAAACGGGAACAATGGGGCCAGCGAGGTGGGAGACCGGTGAAGGACACGGAGTACGCGCCGGACGGGCGTCCGGTACGCGTCCTGCTCGCCGAGGACCAGGGCATGATGCGCGGCGCGCTCGCCCTGCTCCTCGGTCTTGAGCCGGATATCGAGGTCGTCGCGCAGGTCGCCGCCGGGGACGAGATCCTGCCGCGCGCACTGGAGGTCCGGCCCGACATCGCCCTGCTCGACATCGAACTCCCCGGCCGGAGCGGCCTGGACGCCGCGGCCGAACTCCGCACCCGGCTCCCCGGCTGCCGGGTGCTCGTCCTCACCACGTTCGGCCGTCCCGGCTATCTGCGCCGGGCGATGGAGGCCGGCGCCTCCGGCTTCCTCGTCAAGGACGGGCCGGTGGAGGAGCTCGCGGTGGCGATCCGCCGGGTGCTGGCGGGCGAACGCGTCATCGACCCGGCACTCGCCGCCGCCGCGCTGAGCGCCGGGCCGAACCCGCTGACGCCGCGCGAGCGGGATGTCCTGACGGCGGCGGCGGACGGCGCCACCGTCGCCGACATCGCGGCCAAGGTGCACCTGTCCCCCGCGACGGTGCGCAACTACCTGTCCGCCGCCATCGGCAAGACCCGGACCCGCAACCGGATGGAGGCGGTCCGTGCCGCCCGCCAGAACGGCTGGCTCTGACCAGGCCAGGGACGCGCTCGGCCTGGAACCACCGCCAGGCAGGCGCTCGCTCGCGGCAACCGTCCGCATGCCCCCGCCCGCTCCCGGCCACCGCTCAGGTACGCGGGACCGCTCAGGTGCGCAGGTAGGAGGCCCCGTTGAGGTCCAGGACGGTGCCCGAGCTCCACTGCGCCTGCGGGGAGGCGAGCCACAGCACGGCCGCCGCGATCTCGTCCGGCGCGGCGACGCGGCCGAAGGGGCTCTGGGCCCGGATGGCCGCGCCCTCCTCGCCGGAGAGCCGGTGGGCGACCCGGTCCGTGTCGATGAAGCCGGGGGCCACCGAGGAGACGGCGATGCCGTGCGGCGCGAGGGCGATGGCGAGGGACTGGCCCAGTGCGTGCACCGCCGCCTTCGTCGCCCCGTACGCCGGGTGGTCGGGCTCACCGCGGAAGGCGCCCCGTGAGCCGATGTTGACGATCCGCCCGCCGGAGCCCTGGGCGATCATCCGCTGCGCGGCGAGGTGGCTCAGATGGGCCGTACCGAGCAGGTTCACGGCGACGTGGTCGCGCCAAGCGGCGGTCCAGTCCGCGTAGGACGTACGCGCGGGCGGGTGCGGGGTGTTCACCGCCGTGTTGTTCACCAGCACGTCGATGCCGCACAGCGCGGCGGCCGCCGCCTCCGCCAGTTCGGCCGCGCCGTCCGGTGTCGAGAGGTCCGCCCCGATCAGCGCGTGCCCGGTGCCCGCCAGCCTCGCCAACGTTTCTTCGGCATCCGCGCGGCGCGTCCCGTAGTGCACCGCCACCTGGTCGCCCTGCGCCGCGAAGGCCACCGCCAGCGCCCGCCCCAGCCCCCGCGAGGCGCCGCTGATGAGCACACGCCGCCCCCGCGCGGGAAACGCGGCAGCGGCCTCCCCGGCAGCGGCAGCATGCGGCGCGTGCGAGGCGGACGGGGCAGACGGGGCGTGCGGGTGCTGCATGGCGGTGGCCTCCTCGTAGGTCATCGTGACTCCTCGGCGACTGCGCCGGAAGGCGCCAGCCTACGAGGCTGCCCTTGCCCCCCTTGCCCCTGCCCGCACGCACGGCAGTTCAGTACGCGCACGCGCGCACGCGTCGGCAGTCACCGCACCCGCACCGCCATCCGCACCCCGCGGGCGCACCCCGACGGCGCCATGCGGCACGATGAACGGTCGGCCCAGTACGAGCAGCACGAGCACACGGACAGCCCGCACCACACAGCGAACGAAACGAACAAGAGGAAGAGGGACCATGCCGCCCAAGCCGGAGACCGTCGCCGCGTTCGAGGCCGCGAAGGGGTTCATGCCGCTCGATGAGGGCTTGGCCCTCTATGAGGCGGCGACGGCTGCGACCGCCGGTGGGCTGCCGCTGCTTGAGGTCGGCACGTACTGCGGGCGGTCGACCATCCTGCTGGCCGACGCCGCCCGCGCGGCGGGCACCGTGGTCGTCACCGTCGACCACCACCGGGGTTCCGAGGAGCAGCAGCCCGGCTGGGAGTACCACGACCCGACGGTCGTCGATCCCGAGGTGGGCCGGATGGACACGCTGCCCACCTTCCGGCGCACGCTGCACGCGGCCGGGCTCGAAGAGCACGTGGTCGCCGTGGTCGGCCGCTCCCCGCAGGTCGCCGCGGTCTGGGGCGGCCAGGTCGGGATGGTGTTCATCGACGGCGGGCACACCGACGAGCACGCGAGAGCCGACTACGAGGGCTGGGCGCCGCATGTCGCGCCCGAGGGGCTGCTCGTCATCCACGACGTGTTCCGCGACCCGGCGGACGGCGGCCAGGCCCCGTACCGGATCTACCGCCGCGCCCTGGAGTCGGGCGCCTTCACCGAGGTTTCGGCGACGGGGTCGCTGCGTGTGCTGCGCCGTACCGCGCCGGGCGTGTGAGTCCCCCCACACCTCGGGCGCTCCCGCTCATCCGCTCTGACGCCCCGGCCCACCGCCGCGCCCCGTCCTCCGTGCCCCGTGTTCCGCGAGCGCTTCCCCACATCCCTGGGCAGAACGCCTCGTCCCGGTGGCTCGAAGGGGACGCGCCCACCCCGGCTCCTCCCCCGTGCCATCCCGGCGCCGCATGAGCCGACTACCATCGCCCGGGTGTCGAACGGCAGCTTTTCCCCCACCTCCCGCCGTCGCGGCCGGACGCTCGTCATCGTGCTCGCCGTGCTCGTGCCGGTCTGCTTCGCGGCCTGGCTCGTGTGGCGTACGACGGACGACGACGGCAAGGGCGGCGCCAGGACCCCGCCGGACCCCTCGCGGTCCGGGGCCGTCTCGCCGGGCGATGCGGCGGAGCAGGGCCGTCCCGGCGATCCGACCGCGTCGGCGAAACCCAAGGACCGGCCCGCCTCCGACGCGTTGCGGGGCAAGGTGGTGGTGATCGATCCGGGCCACAACCCCCGTAACAAGGATCATGCGCGGGAAATCGGCCGACAGGTGAATATCGGCGCACAGAGCAAGGAGTGCGACACCACCGGCACGGCGACCAACGCCGGATATTCGGAGGCGTCCTTCACTCTCGACGTCTCACGTCGTGTTCGTGCGCTCCTCACCGCGCGTGGTGCCACCGTGAAACTCACACAGAACGACGACCGCCCGTACGGCCCGTGTGTGGACGAGCGGGCCAAAATCGGAAACAAGGCGCAGGCAGACGCGGCCGTCTCCGTCCACGCGGACGGGGGCACTGTCGGACAGCGCGGGTTTCATGTCATCCTTCCCGCGTCTGTACGGGGCGGTGGCGCCGATACGTCCAAGATCACCCGGCCCTCCCGCCTTCTCGGCGACCGACTGGTGGACCGCTTTACTCAAGCGACGGACAGCAAGCCCGCCAACTACCTCGGGGGAGGCGATGGTCTGACGGTCCGAGACGATTTGGGCGGACTCAATCTGTCCACGGTTCCCAAGGTGTTCATCGAGTGTGGCAATATGCGCGACTCGAAGGATGCCGGGCTGCTGACCGACGCGGAATGGCGGCAGCGGGCGGCGCGTGGCATCGCGGAAGGCATTACGGACTTCTTGCGGGGGAAGCGATAACGGCCTGGTTGAGCAGCCGTAACGGTCAATCTCCACAAGACGACCCGGCCGTTCCGGCGATAGATTCACCCGTACGATGGGGGACCACCCCCGCGCTTTCGCACCTCGCGTCCGGCGACAGCGACGACTCAGACGAAACAACAGAGGATTTTACGTGAACATCCGCTCCCTCACTCGAGGCGACGGCGTGGTGATCGGAGCAGCGGTGTTGCTGTTCATCGCCTCGTTCCTCGACTTCATCGCCGTGGACTGCCCGTCTGGTGTGCCGGACTCAAGCTGCCCCGCGTACAACGGCTGGACCTCCGACTTCGCCGCCAACACCGCGGGCATCTTCGTGCTGGGTGTCCTCGCGGCGGCCCTCATCGTCGGATCGCGCTTCCTGCCCCAGGGCCGCAGCCTGCTGGGCCTCGCCCTTGACCAGTGGGGGGTGGCGTTCGCCGTCGCGGCGACGTTCATCTCCACGTGGACGCTGCTCTTCAGCCACCCCGAGAACTTCGACAAGGGGATCGGCCAGATCCTGGGCTTCATCGCCCTGCTCGCCCTGGGCGGCGCCGCGGTCGCCACTCCCCGCGTGCCCGCGCTGAAGGCTCCCCTCGCGGGCTCCGGCAGCCCCAGGCCCGCCGCTCCGTACGGTGGGCAGCCCGGCCAGCCGGGTCAGCCGGGTCAGCCCGCCGGCTACGGCTACCCCGGCCCGCAGCAGGGTGCTCCGGCTCCGTACGGTGCGCAGCCCGGTGGCCAGCCGTCCTACGGTGGTCAGCCTGGCGCGGCGGCCCCCGCTCCGCAGCCCAGTGGCGGGGACTTCGCCCCGTTCTGGTTCGCGGTGCCGGTGGCTCGTCCGCTGTACGCGGAGGACGGTACGCCGACGCCGATCGCCGAACTGGCGCCCGGCACCTGGTACCTCGCGGTGGAGCAGCGCGGCCAGACTCTCGTCGCGCAGACCCAGGACGGCCGTCGCGGCGTCCTGCAGGACACCACGGGAATTCAGCGCGGCTGACTCGCCTCGCCTGAGTTTCCGCACGGCCCCTCGCACGGCAACGGGCGAGGGGCCGTTGCCGTGCGCGCGCCAAGCCCGACGGACCGTTGTCATCCGCGCACCGGGCCCGTAGAGTCTCCGCCCGGCAGCCCGCCGCCTGACGGCTGGTCAGATACGCGGCGGGCCTGACGATGAGCGGAGGGGCGCCATGCGGCTCGGTCTGCAACTCGGTTACTGGGGACGCGGTCCAGGGCGGGGCCATGTCGACATCGCCCAGGAGGCCGAGCGCCTTGGCTACCACTCGGTATGGACGGCGGAAGCCTGGGGTTCGGACGCCTTCACGACGCTGACCTGGATCGCCGCACACACCTCGCGCATCACTCTGGGCACGGCCGTCGCGCAGATGATGGCCCGCACGCCCACCGCCACGGCAATGCAAGCACTCACCCTCGACCATCTCTCCGGCGGCCGGATGACGCTCGGGCTCGGGCTGTCAGGGCCGCAGGTGGTGGAGGGCTGGTACGGTCGCCCGTTCCCGAAGAGTCCGCTCACCGCGACCCGGGAATACGTGGATGTCGTACGGCAGGTACTGCGCCGCGAAGGGCCGGTGCGGCTCGAAGGAGAGTTCTTTCAGCACCCGTACACCGGTCCGGACGGCACCGGGCTCGGCAAGCCGCTGCGGTCGATCACCCACCCGCTGCGCGCTTCGCTGCCGGTCGTCCTCGGGGCGCAGGGCCCCCGGAACATCGCGCAGACCGTGCGCATCGCCGATGGCTGGCTGCCGCTGTACTGGTCGCCGTCGCGCACCGAGCTGTACGCCGACGTCCTCGCCAAGGCGCCGCCGGGCTTCCTCGTCGCCCCGATGGCGCACGCCAGGGTGTGTACCGACATCGCCGAGGGCCTGCGCCCGGTGAAGGACATGCTCGCCCTCTACATCGGCGGCATGGGACACGCCTCCCGCAACTTCCACGCCGACCTGATGGCGAGATGGGGATACGAGGCGGAGGCCCGCCGTGTCCAGGAGCTGTATCTCTCGGGCTACCGGCAGGAGGCGGCCGAGGCCGTGCCGGACACCTTCGCCGATGAGGTATCGCTGGTCGGCCCGCGCGAACGGATCGCGGAGCGGCTGGAGGTGTGGCGCGCGGGCCCGGTGACGGACCTGCTGGTGACCCCGTCCGACGCACACACGCTCCGTACGCTCGCCGAACTCAACTCCTGACCCCGCCGCCGCGTAGGCGACTCCAACGCCGCGTAGGTGACCACGACGCCGCACGTGTCCGCGAGGCCGCGTGCGCGTGTCCCCGCCACCGCGTGCGTGACTGCTCCCCTGCGTACGCTCACCGAGCCGGGCTGCGGGAGTGCCACCCAGGGCAGGCGTCCGGCTCTCAGGCCGGCGCCTGCCCGGCGCGTCACTCGAAGCTGGCTCGCTCAAGCCAGAATTCCAGCACCGCGCGGTCCCCTATGAGCTCCACCCGGTCGCTGTCCAGCGGAAGGCGCCGGAAGAACACGCGCAGCACATCGGCGAGCGGGCCACGCAGGGCGACGGTGGCCTTCTCATGAGCGCGGCGCCAGTCGAAGCCCTCCTCGTGCAGGTCTATGAGCCATTCGGCGGCCAGCTCCGGCGGGGCGTCCGTCGCGTGCAGATGGATGCTTCGCGGACGGCCGCGCAGTTCGCCCAGCTTCGGATTGAACTGAGCGGCCAGTGGGCTGCCGACGATGCCCAGCCACTCGTCCAGGGCGTCGGCCGCGACCTCGGGGTCGACCTCATAGGCGCCGCCTGTCGCCGCCGCCGCGTCAGCCCGGTGCACCAGGGTCTCGTGCGTCATGCGGCGGGCCCAGAAGGCCGATGTCCGGTTCGGGTCCCAGCTCCAGACCGCGGCGTCGGGCCCCGCCTCCTCCAAGGTGGCGGCGAACCGCGCGCCGCCCTCCGCCAGCCAGGCGTCCATGGCCGCCGGGTCGTCCCCCTCGGGCCCCGCCGACTCGGGCTGCTCGTCGGCGACATACTCGGTGGCGCGGGTCCGCACCAGGGACTCCGCCCAGCGGTGGGCCTGGCCCACGTGCCGTGCCAGGTCGGCGACGGTCCACTCCGGGCAGGTGGGAACCTTCGCCGACAGGTCGGCCCCGGCCAGGGTGGCGCGCAGTCGGTCGCATTCGGCGAGGAACGCGGAGAGGTAGCGGTCGTATCCCAGAAGGCTCATGGAACCACCGTAGAGCCCTCCACTGACAACGCCCTGGCACAGAGCCACAGTCCACAGAGACAGCCATAGCCAAGGCCACGGCCACAGCCACAGCGACGGCCGCAGCCTGGAAGCGCTCCCCTACCGGGTCCCGCCGGACTCGGCCGGTCCCGGCCGGAGGCAGCCGGTGTCAGCAGCAGTCCGGGTCGAGTCCCCTGGGCAGGCGCTCGCCGCCGAAGACGGCCGTCGTCGCCTCGTCGCCGCCGAGCGCGGCCACCGCGAGCAGCAGCGATCCGGCGGTCCACGTCGTCAGTTCGCGCGGCCATATGGCGTCGTCGTCGAAGACGTAGCCGGTCCAGTACAGCCCGTCCTCAGCCCTCAGGTGCTGGATGGACCGCAGCACCTCCACGGCGCGGTCGGACTCGCCCATGGCCCAGAGGGCAAGCGCCAGTTCGCAGCTCTCGCCGCCCGTCACCCAGGGGTTCGGCAGGACGCAGCGCACGCCGTAGCCGGGGACCACGAAGCGGTCCCAGCCCTCCTCGATGCGCTCCTTGGCCTCGACGCCGGTCAGGGCACCGCCGAGTACCGGGTAGTACCAGTCCATCGAGTAGCGGCCCTTGTCGAGGAACCGCTCGGGGTGGCGGCGGATCGCGTGGCCGAGCCAGCCGAGCGCCAACTCCCAGTCGGGCTGCGGCTCTTCGCGGTGCTCGGCGATGGCGAGCGCGCAGCGCAGCGCCTGGTGGATGGAGGAGCAGCCGGTGAGCAGGGCGTCCTCGACGGCCGCGCCGCCGTCCTCGGGATTCTCGCGCTTCCAGCCGATCTGGCCGCCGGGTGACTGGAGCCCGAGCACGAATTCGATGGCGGCGAAGACGGCGGGCCACAGTTCGTCGATGAAGGTGTCGTCGCCGGTCGAGAGGTAGTGGTGCCAGACGCCGACGGCGATGTACGCGCAGAAGTTGGTCTCTCTGCCCCGGTCGGTGGGCTGGTCGGCGGCTACGCCGTCCGGCAGGTCCGGGTAGGCCGCGTACCAGGACCCGTCGGGGTTCTGGTGCCTGGCGAGCCAGCGGTAGGCCGCCGCGGCGCGTTCGTGTTCGCCCGCCGCGTCCAGCGCCATGGCGGCCTCGGTGTGGTCCCACGGGTCGAGGTGGTGCCCGCGGAACCACGGGATGGCGCCGTCCGCGCGCTGCACGGCGAGGATGCCCCGCACCGTGGCCGCGGCTTGCTCAGCGGACAGCACACCGGGCAGGACCAGGTGTTCCGTACGCTCGGGGCCGGGTCCGGCGACGGTCACTCCTGCTCCTCGCGGGCCGCGCCGTCCACGGCGCTCGCCGAGGTGAGCGGAGTCGCCGGGGCCGTGAGCAGCGGGTCGGCGGGGGCGTGCGGCTTGGTCGCGTAGGCCACGAAGCTCTTGCCGATGAGCGGGTTGAGCGCGCGCTCGGTGACCCGGGTGGCCAGCGGTTTCTTCATGATGTCCCACACCAGCAGCTTGTGGTAGGCGCGTACGGGCAGGGCCTTGTCGTTGTCCACACCGAACGCGCACTTGAGCCACCAGTAGGGGCTGTGCAGTCCGTGTGCGTGGTGGGTGCCGTAGGGCCGCAGTCCGGCCTCGCGCATCTTCCCGAGCAGTTCCTCGCCGCGGTAGATGCGGATGTGGCCGCCCTCGACCTCGTGGTACGCGTCGGACAGCGCCCAGCACACCTTCTCGGGGCCGTAGCGCGGCACGGTGACCGCTATCCGGCCGCCCGGGCGGAGCACCCGGACCATCTCGGCGAGCACCCCCTTGTCGTCGGGGATGTGCTCCATGACCTCGGAGATGATGACGACGTCGAAGCTGTCGTCGGGGAAGGGCAGCGCGAGGGCGTCCCCCTCCATGGCGGTGGCGGTGGCTCCGGCGGGGGCCTCACCGGCCTCCTTCATCGCCGCGAACCACTTGGCGACCTCACGGATCTCCTCGCCGTTGCGGTCGAGCGCGACGACGTGGGCGCCGCGCCGGTAGCACTCGAAGGCGTGACGGCCCGCGCCACAGCCGAGGTCGAGAACCCGGTCGCCTGCGGCGAGCGGGAAGCGGGAGAAGTCGACGGTCAGCACGGGGGTCTGCCCTCTCTTTCCATCAGGCGGTGGTGCGCGGCGGCGGTGATACGTCCCCGGCGGTCAGCGCGGAGGCGGGGTGGCGGGTCGGGGCGGGCGGTTCCGGGCGAGGGCGGTCCGGTGCGCGGTCAGGGCCCGGGCGTGGGCCGGTGGCGGGGCCGGGCGCTGGGGCGGAAGCACGGGCACGGGCGCGCTCAGCGCCGCCGCGCCGCGGCGGCCTGCGTCCGGATGGCCGCGCGGTAGTGCTCGACGGTGCCGCGCGCGGCCTGCGCCCAGGTGAACCGGCGCAGTACCCGCTCCCGTCCGGCGGCACCGAGGCGCCGCCGGAGCGTTTCGTCTCCGAGCAGCCGTCCCAGCGCGTGCGCGAGCGCTCCGGCGTCACCCGGTGGCACGGCCAGACAGGTCTCGCCGTCGGGCCCCGCGACCTCGGGGATGGCGCCGCCGGTGGTGGCGACCAGCGGGGTGCCGGTGGCCATGGCCTCGGCGGCGGGCAGCGAGAAGCCCTCGTACAGCGAGGGGACGCACGCGATCTGGGCGCCGCGGACGAGATCGACCAGTTCGGCGTCGGTGATGCCCTTGACGAACTCGACGGCGTGTTCGAGGCCGTAGCGTGCGATCGCCGCGGCGACCGGTCCGTCCTCGGCGCGCTTGCCGACGACGACGAGGTGCGCGGCGGGCTGTTCGGTACGGAGCTTGGCGAGGGCCTCTATGAGGTGGATCAGGCCCTTGAGGGGGACGTCGGCGCTGGAGGTGGTGACGATGCGGCCGGGGATCTCGGCGACGGCGGGGTCGGGCGAGAACATCTCGGTGTCGGCGCCGATGGGCACGACGTGCACCCGGCCGGGGTGGACCCCGAGGTGGTCGACGATCTCGCGCCGGGAGGACCCGGAGACGGTCAGCACGGACGGCAGCCGCTTGGCGACGCGTTTCTGCATGCGCGTGAAGCCGTACCAGCGGCGCACGGAGACGCGGCGGCGCCAGTGGGCGGCCGCGTCGAGGTCGAGCCGGCGATCCACGGTGATCGGGTGGTGGACGGTGGTGACCAGCGGGAATCCGGCTCGGGGCAGGCCGAGGAGGCCGTAGCCCAGGGTCTGGTTGTCGTGCACGACGTCGAAGGCGCCACGGCGGGCGGCGAGGTGCCTGCGGGCGCGGAGGCTGAACGTCAGCGGCTCGGGAAAACCGCCCGTCCACATCGTGCCGACCTCCAGCACGTCGATCCAGTCCCGGTACTCGTGCGGCTTGGGGGTACGGAAGGGATCGGGCTGGCGGTAGAGGTCGAGGCTGGCCAGCTCGGTGAGCCGGACACTGCCGCCCGCGGCGCCCAGAGCGTCTTTGGTGGACTGTCCGCTGTCCACGGTGTCCAGGACCGGATACGGCTGTGCGCCAAGGACCTCGACGGTGTGGCCGAGCCGGGCGAGCTCGCGCGACAGGTGGCGTACGTACACACCCTGACCGCCGCAGAACGGGTTGCCCTTGTACGTGAGCAGCGCGATCCGCAGGGGGCTGCCGTCGGCGGCGGGGGGCGCCGCCCTGAGCGGATCGGGCCCGGTCGCCTGCGCGGCCTCAGCGGTCACTCACGGCCCCCTTCTTGGTGCAGTTCAGCGGGAGCGTAGCCGCTCACTGATATCTAGAACAAGTTCCACTCTCGGAACGTCCGGGAAGTCTTGAAGATACCCGCCCGGACGCACCGCCCCGGCTTCGCGCCGGGTGATTCGTGCCACTGAATCACCCGGGGATGTCGCACCTCGCCCACGTCCCGCTACGACCGGTCGCCGGACACGCGAGAGCCGCGGCACCCGCGCGCGCCCGCGCTAAAGTGGAACAGGTTCCAGCGGCTCGCGCCGCCTCGCGGGCCCTGCCATCATGCACGGTGTCCGCAGCCCGCAGACGGAACGCATCGAAGTGGGACAGATGACCGCAGCCTCCAAGTCAGCCCCACTGCCGCTCACCGAGCGGCAGGAGGCACGCCGCCGCCGGATTCTGCACGCCAGCGCCCAACTGGCCAGCCGGGGCGGCTTCGAGGCCGTGCAGATGCGGGAGGTCGCCGAGAGTTCGGGCGTCGCCCTCGGCACGCTCTACCGCTACTTCCCTTCCAAGGTGCACCTGCTGGTGGCGACCATGCAGGACCAGTTGCAGCGGCTGCACGAGACGCTGCGGAAGCGGCCGCCGACGGAGGAGGAGCCCTCCGCCCGCGTCGCGCAGACGCTGATGCGCGCCTTCCGGGCGATGCAGCGCGAACCGCATCTCGCCGAGGCGATGGTGCGCGCGCTGACCTTCGCCGACCGGTCGGTCAGCCCCGAGGTGGACACAGTCTCCCGGCTCACGACCGCGATCATCCTGGACGCGATGGGCCTCGCGGGCTCGCCGACCCCGGCGCAGCTGTCGGCCGTCCGCGTCATCGAGCACACCTGGCATTCGGCGCTCATCACCTGGCTTTCCGGGCGCGCCTCGATCGCTCAGGTCAAGATAGACATCGAAACGGTGTGTCGTCTCATCGACCTCACTGCCCCCAACTGACCCACCAGGGGGCGCGCGGGGCGCGCTGAGGAACAGAAGGGCGCATCCAACGCTTGCAATGCGCCCCCGCGCCCCGTTTTGGCCAATAACTTTCGTCAACCACCCGGCGTTCGCGGGTATTGATGGACCTCGCTCCGGCGAAGTGCCGGAGACGGGGGGCTTGGGGAGGGAACAGAACGTGATCAGAGTTCTACTGGTCCATGACACCAGGCTGTTACGGTCCGCACTCACCGCTTTACTCAGCACGGCCCACGACATCGAGACGGTGGCGACCTCGTGGCGCAACGCGCCCAGCTCCGCCCGTTCTCTGAGGCCCCACGTGTGCGTCGCGGACATCGACTGCCCCGGGGCCACCGGGATCGCCGGCATCGCGGGCGACCTGGGTATCGGCAAAGTCGCCCCGGGCGGAGGCGAAGGCAGATCCGCGCTCCTCGTCCTGGCGAGCGCGGGACGTCCCGGCCCACTGCGCCGGGCCTACGAGGCACGGGCCCTCGGCTACCTCGACAAGGACGCGGCGCCGGACCGGCTGCTCCAGGCGATACGGCGGGTGGCCAAGGGGGAACGTTACGTCGATGACTCACTCGGCTTCGGATTCATGCAGGCCTCGGAGATCCCGCTGACGCGCAGGGAGCTGAGCGTGCTGTCCCTCGCGGCTGAGGGCGCCTCCATCGGCGATATCGCACGCCGCCTGCACCTCTGCCACGGCACCGTACGCAACTACATGGCCGCCATCACCCGGAAGACCGGCGCCCGCAACCGCGTCGACGCCATCCGAATATCCCAGGGGGCCGGCTGGCTGTAAGGCATCCTCAGCGCCGAGCCCCCACCGAAGCGTTGTCCGAAGCGGCGACGTCCGATGAGTCACCGGAAGGCGTGCTGGGGAGCGCGCCGGGTGAGGCAGCGGACGCGGTGGTCACCGAGGTGGCTGACGTCGCTGAAGTACACGGAACATGAGAAGCAAACAGAAGGACAGGCAGCAGAAGCAGCCGGCTCAGCTGGAACGGCTGAGGTGGCCTGATGTGGCTGATCTGGTTGACGCGGTACCAGGCCGGGCGCCTGGGGCGGTGCCGAGGAGGGCACCGGCAGCGGTGCCCTGCCCGGTGCCTTCCGGAGGGCCTGACGAAGAGCCTGACGGGGTGTCTGCTGGGGCCCCGGGACGGGCGCGGGGCAGGTCCTGTGGGGTGGCCGCGCGGCCACCCGCCAGATCGGCGTAGAGCGCGGAGCTGGTCAGCAGCTCCGCGTGCGTGCCGCTGATCGCGTGCCGGCCGTCCATGACCAGCACGCGGTCAGCCCGGCGTGCCGAGCTGACCCGGTGCGCGATCACGATCAGCGTGCTGCCGGGGCGCCGCGCGAACGCCTGCTCCGCACGCGCCTCGGCCGCCGGGTCGAGATGGCAGGTCGCCTCGTCGAGCAGCAGCACGGAAGCGGGCGAGAGGTAGGCGCGCGTCAGCGCGATCAGCTGCCCCTCCCCCGCCGAGAGCGCCTGCGGATCGACATGCCCGGCGAACCCGCCCAGCCTGCCGGCGAGTTCGGTGAGCCCTACGGCCTCCGAGGCCGCCGACAGCTCCGGCTCCTCCACCGGCGCGGCGCGCAGATAACCGAGGTTGTCGGCGAGCGTCCCGGAGAAGATGTACGCCTCCTGCGGGATCAGTACGCGTACGGCGGCGAGCGCCGCCGCGTTCCCGGTGCGCACACGTTCGCCGCAGAGGGTGATCTCTCCGCTGTGGGGCTCAAGCAGCCCGGCGATCAGGCCCGCCAGTGTCGACTTGCCGATACCACTCGGCCCGACCACCGCCAGATGCCCGCCCACGGGCACCTCCAGATCGAGGTCGCTGACGACGGGCGCCGCGTGCGCGCCGTACGCGAAGCTCACGGAACGGAGCGCGACGGCCGACCGGGGCGCGGCGGGCGGAGCGGAGCCGGGGGCGAGCGGGCGGGCGGGGTCGGTGCTGGGCGGCCGGGGCGGGTCGTCACGCGGGCGCTCGGCGAGGCGGCGTATGACCACGGCCAGCCGTGAGCCACCCGCGCCCAGGCCCTGCATCAGGCTTTGGAGCGCGGGCAGCAGCGACTGCGTGAGGTAGGCGAGGGCGCCGACCAGAGCGCCCGCCGTGACGCCCCGGTCGAGCAGCCAGGGGGTGGCGACCAGCAGCAGCACGATCGGCAGCCGCCCGCCGACCCCGAGGGCCACCACCCGCAGCGTCCCCCAGCGGGCGAGGGCCCGGGCCGCCGCGGCCTCCGCCTCGATCCGTACGTCGGCCTCCGCGCCCATCCGCTCCTCGGCGCCCGCCGCCGTGATGTCCCGCAGCCCGGAGGCGATCTCGCCCAGCGACCCGGCGATGTCCTCGTCGGCGTCGAGGAAGGTCACCTGGCGGCGGGCCAACGGCCGTAGGGACGCCGCGAACAATCCGAGTCCGAGGACGAGTGGCGGCACGATGATCAGCAGCAGTTCGGGGGCGAGCGCGCACAGCCCCGCCAGTGCGCCGATCGCGACGAAGACGAACGAGCGGGAGACCATGACCAGACCGGCGAAGGTGTCCCTGGCGATCTCCACCTGGTGCGTGAGGCGGGACACGGCGGCGCTCTCACCGCCACGCCGCCCGGCGCGCACGGCGTCCAGCACGGCGCGGTCCACGACCCTGCGCACCAGCCCGTCACGCAGCGGCTCGACCAGTGCGGCGATCTCGCGGTAGACGCGCCCCGTGCCGTACGCACCCGCCACGACGGCGAGTGCCGCCAGGCCGAGCCAGCCGAGCCCCGTGTTCCGTTCACCCGCGAGGAACCCGTCGTCCAGGGCGCGGGCCAGGGCGAAGCCGGTGAGGAACGTCTGCCCCGCTTCCAGCACCGACCAGGCGGACAGCCGCGCGAGCACCGGCCACCTGCGGCGCAGAAACCGCAGGCCCTCGGCGTACGGCCGGTTGGTCGGCCCTGAAGCCGTCACGTCGGCGGCGGCTCCGTCGGCGGCGGTCGGCCCGGTAGCGGTCGATTCGGCACCAGTCGGCTCGGTGGCGGCCCGGTCAGCGGAGGTCGGGTCAGACATCGGCGCGGCCTCCCGCCGAAGCGGCCGTCCTGGTGGCAGGCTCGGGGGCGGTCCCGTCGGGTGGCGGTGCGGCCGTCTCGGCGGGCGCGTTGAACGCGGCGCGGTAGTCGGGGCGTCGCCACAGCTCCGCGTGCGGGCCGAGCGCCCGGATGCCGCCGTCGTCGAGCCAGGCGACCAGGTCGGCGCGCGCGGCCGTGGTGGCGCGATGGGCGACGATCAGGCAGGTACGGGAGCGCGCCCCGCGGGTCAGGGCCTCGCCTACGCGCAGTTCGGTGACGGTGTCCAGGCTTGAGGTCGCGTCGTCGAGCACCAGCAGCCTGCCGGGATGCGCGAAGGCGCGGGCGAGGCCCAGCCGTTGCGCCTCACCGCCGGACAGCGGGGCTTGTTCGCAGGGCGTGGCGTAACCGTCGGGCAGCAGCCGGATGAAGCCGTCCGCGCAGGCGTCGCGCGCCGCCTCGGCGACCTGTTCGGGAGGCGGCTCCACGCCCCCGAAGGCGATCGTGCCGCCGATCGTGCCGCCCAGCAGGGCGGGCCGCTCGAAGGCGTAGCCGATCTCCTGGCGCAGCGCGTCGTGGGAGAGGTCGGTGAGCGGCACACCGTCGAGCAGCACCTGGCCGGCGTCCGGGTCGGTGAGCCGCCCGACGAGCGCGGCCAGCAGCGACTTCCCCGCCCCCGAGCGGCCGACGACGGCGACGACCTGCCCGCCGGGCACCACCAGGGACACCTCGCTCAGTACGGTGCGGCCACCACGCGCCACACTCACCCCGCGCAGCTCCAGCGTTCCGCTGGCCGCGCCGTGTCCGGCCGTCGTGGGCGGCAGCCGGCACTCACCGTACGGCGTCGGCTGCTCCGTCAGGACGTCCGCCAGCCGCCGGGCGGCCGTACGGCTGCGCACCAGGCCGTTGAGATGGCCGACAAGCATGCCGAAACCGGTGGCGAGGGCGGCGTATCTGGAAGCGGCGAGCAGGCTGCCGACGCTGAGCGCCCCCGAGGTCAGCCGGACACCGGCGACGGCGAGCACGGCGATCTGGAGCAGCGGGAGCACGGCCGCCGCCTGGGCGCTTGAGCGACCCTGGATACGCCACATGCGGTAGCCGTGCCTACCTAGTTCGGGCAGGGGACTGAGAATACGTGCCCGTTCCCTTTCAGCCGTTCCCGCGGCGGCGACCGTCCGCGCCCCGTGCAGCGTCTCCACCAGCCGCCCGGCGATCAGGCCCTGGCTGTGCTGGTAGCTGGCGACGCTGTCAGTGGTGTCCCGTACAAAGGAACGCAAGAGCAGGGCGAGGAGGGGCAGTCCGACCAGGAAGGCGAGGGCGAGCCATGGATCGATGAGGGCGAGGGCGATCAGCCCGCCCACCGGGGTGATGACGGCGGCGAGGGTCGAGGCGACACTCGTGGGGGCGGTGCCCGCGTGTGCGGCGTTGCCGACGAGCCGGGCCACGAGGTCGCCGGGGGCAAGGCGGTCAGGGCGCGGTCCGAGGGCAAGGGTGTGGCGCAGCACTCGGCGGCGCACCCAGGCCGTGGAGCGGGCGTTGGTGCTGCCGGTGAGGAGTCCGTCGAGGGCGTCGAGGACGACGATCAGCGTGATGATGGCGGCGCAGCCGATGACCCAGCGGTCGGCCGCCGCGCGGTCGGCGAGCAGCAGATCGACGGTGTGGCCGAGGACGGCGGGCAGGGCCAGCCCGGCGGCGGCGGTCGCGGTGGTCAGCAGGCACAGCGCGGCGGCGCGGGAGGCGTTGTGCCGGATGGCGCCCAGCAGCAACCGGTCGGCGGTGCGGGCGGCCTTGGTGGGGGCGCGGTCGGTGGCGCGCGCTTCCGCGGTGTCGGCCTTCGCTTCCGGGTGGGCCACGGCGCCCGCGGTGGTCTCGGCGCGGGGGCTGTCCGTGGCGTGCGGTGGCCGTCCGACGCTGCCCTCGGCTCCCGGTGCCGCCTTGGGACCCTGCTCGGGTCCGGAATGGAGGGGTCCGGAATGGAGGCCGGGTCCGGGGTCGGGCCCGGGGTCGTTGGGGTCCTCGGTGACTGCGGCCATGCGCGGCGGTCCTCGCGTGCGGACGGAAGGACGAACAGGGAAGCGAACAGGGAGCGAGTAGCGGGGAAGGGCGGGTGGACAGCGGTGGGTGTGACGGGTGGTGTGACAGACAGCCGCCGGGCGGGCAGCCACCCGGCGGGGTAGACCGGGCGAGGCGATCCCGGGCAGGGGCCATACCACCCGGGACCGCGTCATTGGCCCGTTGTCATCACAGGCGACTCATGAGCGGATGAACGCCCGTTGGTCGCGGATGGGGACGGTTACAGGCAGAGCAGGAAGCTGTTGGAGCTGTGGGTGTCACAGATCAACAGGCTCAGGCTGCTCTGGTCGCCGCCGCCACCGCCGGTGTTCTCGGTCTCGGTCTCCAGCGTCTGCAGGTCGAGAAGCGACATGGTGTCTTCCTTTCGTTGTGCCCAGCCCGTGGGGACAGGGGTGCGGTTGGTGCGGTACGGCCCCCCGGCGGGGGACCGGCTCTAGGGCCGCCGTAGCGGCGGGAGGAAGGGCAGTGCGGCGGGCGCGTCGTGCAGTGCCGCGCCGAGCGCGAGCAAGCACCCGGCGCCACCGGTGCCCAGGTCCATGGAAAGGCGCATCATCTGGTCGCCGGGAAAGGCCAGTTCGCCCCGGTAGGGCACGACATACCAGCTGAGCCCTGACAGTTGGGCGGACAGGTGGGCGGCGCGGTCGCCGCCGCCGTCCGGGATGGTGGTGCGGCTGAGGTGCAGGATCATCCCCGCGCGGCCGTTGAACAGCCCGGGCTGCGCGTAGTAGCGCAGCCGTGCGGCGGGGAATATGGCGTCCCTGGCGCGGCGCAGGTCCTCGTCGTCGCGGTGGACGAGGTAGCTGTCGATGACCATGCCGATGCCGACGCTGCCCGCCCCGAGGTAGGGCATGGCGCGGACACGTTCGTCCACGAGCAAGGTGCCGTGCCGGTCGGCGACGCACTGGTCGAGGTCCTGGCGCAGCGCGGTCGCCGCGAGGTCGAGGAAGGCGGGGTCGCCGCCGTGTTCGTACATCCGCAGGAAGAACAGGGCGGGGCCGGACGCGCCGTGCAGCAGTCCCGCGCGCCGCACCGCGCCGTCGCCGCCGGACGCCTTGGCTCCAGGGCCCGCGTCCGCCGGGGCGTCGCCCAGCCTGTCGCCGCCGAACCGCTGCGCGAGCAGGTGGGCGGCCTCCAGCGCGCGGTCGCGCAGCGCGCTTTCGCCGGTCGAGCGGGACAGCTGGTCCAGGGCCAGTCCGACCCCGGCGAGCCCGCCGTACAGGTCGGGCACGAGCCGTTGCCATTTCTCTTCGAGGACCCGGCCGACGACCTGGAGGGCGCGCTCGGTGTGGCCGAGCTGGTCGAGGACGTACGCGACGCCCATCAGCCCGTCGTAGAAACCGAGCGGGCTGCCCAGCGGAGGTGGGTCTGTGTGCGTGAGCAGCCACTCCTCGCCGTCCGGGTAGCGGTCGGCGCCTGACTGGTCGAGGGCGTAGAGCACTCCGGCCGCCCCGTGGGCGAGGCCGAGCCCGCCGCCGTCGGCGAACTGGGCGACGTCACCGGGGAAGAGCCGGTCGTCGCGCTGGGGAGTGGCCGAGGCACGGATGGCCGCCACGATCGAATCGCGGCTGCGCGGCCAGTCCGCGGGTCGCACCGGTACGTACGCGCTGCCGCCCGTGCGGCCCTCGCCCGGCTCGTCCGTGCCTCGTTCCCCGCGCACCCCCCACTCGCGTGGGCTCTCGTCCCGCCGCTCTCGCGCACCGCGCGACGGCGCTCCGCCTCGCGGGCGCGCTCCGTCGCGCGACTCCGCCGCCCCGTGGCCCGCCCGGCCGCCGCCGGTGATGACCTCCACGGCTTCCGCGAGGAAGGCGTGTGGCACGGGGAACTGCTCGGCCGCCACCTCGGCGAGGTGTTCCGCCTTGCCGGGGTCGATGGCCAGCAGCGTGGTCATCGGTACGAACAGGGCCAGCCGCAGGCAGGCGAGCGCGTAGTGGTCCACCGCGAAGCCGCGCCGTTCGGCCGGTGCCATGAAGCCGGGGTGGGCGAGGGCCTGCCGCCGCCCCTCGTCGACGTGCGCGGCCGCCTCGAAGTCGAGCAGTTTCACCGACTCCTCGTCGGGAGCGACCATGATGTTGAACATGTGCAGGTCGTTGAAGACGACACCCCGGCCGTGCACGGCGGCCACGGCCTCCTCCACGGCGCGGTGCAAACGCAGTGCCCACTGCGTGTACTCGGCGAGCGCGGTGGGCTCGGGGTCGGTCGCGAGCAGCGGGTGGCGTTGCGCGAAGAAGGAGTTGAGGGTGCGGCCCTCCAGGAACTCCATCACCAGGAAGCGGTGGTCGCCGAGGACGAACCAGTCGCGGACCTCGGGAGCGACCCCGAGCCCGGAAAGCGCCTCAAGTGCCGTCTTCTCCCGCTCCAGCCGGGTGACGGCGTCCGCGCGGTCCGAGGCGAGTCCGGCATACGGGCGGGCCTCCTTGAGGACCACCTTCTCGTCATCGCGGGTGTCGCGTCCGGCGTACACGCCGCCGCCGTTGGAGAAGTGCAGGGCACGCTCGATGCGGTACGGGAGGTCCCCGGTGGTGGTCGCGTTCCGCGCGGCGAGCTGCGGAGCGAGGAAGCTGGGGAGCGGCACCCAGTCCGGGGTGTGGAACGCCGGGTCCCTGCGGTCAGGGACGAGGGTGCCCGTGGGGTCCTCGATCGCGGGGACGAGGGTGCCGCTGCCGTCCACGCAGTAGCGGTGGGCGAAACCGCCGTACCGCACGTACAGCGGCCCGTCGTTCCAGCGCAGGTCCGTCAGGATGTACGGGCCCGGCTCGCCTTCCAGGAGTTCGCCGAGCTCGGTGAGAACGGTGTGCAGGGCGGCTTCGTCGGCCGGATAGATCGTGACGAACTTTCCGCTTGAGCCGCGTCCCGCGTACTTGGAATTGCGCAAGTGAAGTGCGTTAGAGCCCGGTACGAATTTAAACGGTATTTCCCGGGGTATACAGTAGTCCCAGACTTTCGCCGCTGTTTTCTCCGCGTTATCGAGACAGGCGGAGACATGAATCTTCCAGCCCTGCTTCGGGTGCCCCGGCCGTGGAGTACCGTCCGCGCCGACCGGGTTGACGTGAAGCCAGTCCCCGGAGAGGGCGGTGCGCCACCCCTCGGGGGCAGGGCGCTGCGCCGCCTCGTAGCGGGGCCCGCCGCTTACCGTCCCACCGGGGTCAGCGCCCTCACCGGCCCCACCTGGCCGACGGGCGGACCCACCCGGCTGACCGGGCGGCTGGCCGGCCGACTGGCTGCCCGGCTCACGGACAGCGGGCTCGGCAACGGTCAAGCGATCCGGGGTCTCGTAGAAATGCCTGTCGGCCAGGCAGAAGACCTCATATCGCTTGTCCATTGCGCGTCCCCCTCGGTTGCGTTGCTTGAGGGTTCCACGAGAGCCGGGTCAGACAACAGTCACATCCGTCATGAAGATCCTATGCGGAACGCATAAGTAACTTAGCGGTTGCGAAGCCCGGCGCTATTCGGCCGGTGGGAATATGTGTTCGCCATCGGGGGCGAGACGGATGGAGATCGCCTCGACCGGGCAGCACTCCGCGGCGTCGAGCAGCGGCTCTGAGGGAGCCGTCTCGGAGGCGACCGGCTCGGACTGGCGCTCCGCGTTGAGCCGGAACCCGTCCGGCACGCTCCCCACGCACAGCCCCGACCCGATGCACACGTCCCGGTCGACCTCGATCTGCCAGCGTTCCGTCATTCCGCCTCACCGTTCCCGTCCGCCCCGGAGGGCAAGTGGATCATCTTCTGCTCAAGATAGGCGGCCAGCCCCTCGGGGCCGAACTCCCGCCCTATGCCTGAGTTTTTGTAGCCACCGAACGGGCCGAGCATGTCGAGGCTGAAGGTGTTCACGGAGTACGTGCCGGTGCGTACCTGGCGGGCCAGGGCGATGCCGCGTTCGGTGTCGGCCGTCCATACGCTGCCGGACAGGCCGTAGTCGGAGTCGTTCGCGATACGTATGGCCTGTTCCTCGTCCTCGTACGGCAGCAGGCAGATGACCGGCCCGAAGATCTCCTCGCGGGCGACGCGCATGGCGTTGTCGACCTCCCCGAACAGCGTGGGCTCGACGTACCAGCCGCGTTCCCGCGCCGCCGGGCGCCCGCCGCCGGCGAGCACCTTGGCGCCTTCCCGCTGCCCGAGCGCGACGTAGTTGAGCACACGCTCCCGCTGCCGGGCCGTGACCAGCGGCCCGATCTGTGTCGCCGGGTCCAGGGGGTCGCCGACGACGAGCCCGGTGGCGGCGGCGGTGAAGCGTTCGGCGAGTTCGTCGTAGTGGCGGCGCGGGGCGAGGATGCGGGTCTGCGCGACGCACGCCTCCCCGTTGTTCATCCACGCGTTGGGCGTGATCCCCGCGACGGCGGCCTCCAGATCGGCGTCCGGCAGGATCACGGCGGCCGACTTGCCGCCGAGCTCCAGCGTCACGCGCGTGAGGTTGCGGGCCGCGACCTCCATGACGCGCTTACCCGCGGCGACGGAGCCGGTGAAGGACACCTTGTCCACGCCGGGGTGTCCGACCAGGTACTCACTGACCTCGCGGTCGGCCGGGAGCACGGACAGCACTCCTGGCGGCAGCCCGGCCTCGGTGGCGATGTCCGCGAGCAGGAACGCGTCCAGCGGGGTCTCCGGCGACGGCTTGAGGACCACCGGGCAGCCGGTGAGCAGCGCGGGAGCCAGCTTCGCCGCCGCAACGAACTGCGGGACGTTCCACGGCACGACGGCCGCCACCACGCCGACCGGTTCGCTCCGTATCAGCAGCGGCCCGAGGGCCCCGGTCCGCCGCTCCTCGAAGGTGTAGCCCCGGGCGACGGTGAGGGCGCAGTCCCACACCATCATCGCGCCGAGCGCCTGCGCCAGGACGCTCCAGGAGTACGGGGACCCGTTCTGAGCGCTGATGAGCCGGGCGATCTCCTCGTGCCTGGCGGCGATGGCGTCCTTGATACGGGTGACGACGGCGATCCGCTCCGCCAGTTCCATACGGGGCCACGGCCCGTCGTCGAACGCGGCTCGGGCGGCGGCGACGGCCCGGTCCACATCGGCCCGGGCGGCGTGCGGGACCCGCCCGATCACCTGCTCGGTGTGGGGCGAGACGACTTCCAGGGTTGCCGAGCAGGACGGAGCGACGTAAGCGCCCCCGATGAACAGCTGCCCGTATTCGATCAGGTCGCTCATTCCGCTGCCTCCGCGGCTCGGCGAGAATCTGACGCTGCATCAGAACTGATATCAGCTCACGACGGCACGGGCAATGGCCGCGCGGGGCGCACACGGTCGGCACGGGGCGGGAACGCGCCGCGCGGAGCGGAGCCCCCGGCCGCGTGGGCCCCCAGCCGCGTGAGGTGCCTACGCGCGGGCACGCGCCCGCGTGGCGGGGAGCCCGGCGCCGCGGGCGGCGAGGACTGGGCGGCTTCTCTGGCGGCGCGGGACGGGGGCCGGGGACGGTGGGAGAGGCAGGGGCTCGGCGCGAGCGCGCCGTTCCCGCCGGGGACGGTGGGAGAAGCAAGGGCTCGGCACGAGCGCGCCGTTCCCGCCGGGGACGGTGGGAGAAGCAAGGGCTCGGCACGAGCGCGCCGTTCCCGCCGGGGGCGGGAGCGCGGAGCCTGGGGCGGGAGCCGGGAGCGGCTGGGGCTGAGGCGGCGGCCTGGCGACGGAACGGCAGCCCGCAGCCCGACCGGGGCCTGACGCGCGTCCACCGGGGGTGCGATGCGCGCCCCACCGAGGCATGGTGCGCGGCCCCACGGGGGCGTGACGCATGGCCGTACCGGGGCGCTGGTACGTGAGACCCCCACCGGAGCGTGACGCGCAGCACACCGCGCACACCGTTCGCCGGGTGCACCGTTCGCCGCGCACGCGGCCAGGGGCTGACCGGCCGCCGGCAGCCGCCGGATAAGCTGTCCCGGACAACTTCATTCCGCCCCGTCACGGGGGAAGCCGGTGCGAATCCGGCGCTGACCCGCAGCCGTGAGTGCGGCCTGTGCCCTCGGGCGCGGCCGTACGAGCCGGAACACCCGTGCCGAGGCGACCAAGGCTCCCGGAGCTGGTCGCGCCGCCTGGCGGCGCCGCCCGGCCACCGGCACCGTCGAGGTATGCGGAGCTGAGCCCGGTGCCACCGCGCGTCACGTGCGGGTGGATGGCCGTGCGCTGCTGCTTACCACGCGCCGCGATGACCGACACCGCGGTGACATTCACCGAGAGGCACCGACCATGGCCCCCTCCTTCGCCGTCCACGCGCGCCGCGGCGCCGTGGCGCTGGCCTGCGCCGCCGTGCTGGGCACGGCTATGGCGCCCATCGCCACCGCCGACGAGACCCCCGCCCCCGAGGACTCCTCGTCCGCCCCGGCACCGGGTTCCGCGAAGCTGCCCGAGGGGCTGTACGGCAAGAAGGACCCGAAGTTCGACGCGGTGTGGCGGCAGTCGCTCGCGTTCCTCGCACAGGACGCGGCGGGCGTCACTCCCGCCACGTCAGCCATCGACTGGCTCGCCGGGCAGCAGTGCGAGGACGGCGGCTTCACCCCGTACCGCGCGAAGACGAGCACACCGTGCGACGCGAAGAAGGGCGAGTTCAGCGACGCCACGGGGGCGGCCGTGCAGGCGCTTGTCGCGGTCGGCGGGCGCGGCTCCACCGTCACCAAGGGCCTCGACTGGCTGACCAAGCACCAGAACGACGACGGCGGCTGGGGCATGAACCCGGGCAGCCCCAGTGACCCGAACTCCACAGCCGTCGCCATCGGCGCGTTCGCGGCCGCCGACAAGGACCCCGCGAAGGTCACCTCGGCGAAGGGCGGCAAGACCCCGTACGACGCGCTGCTCGGCCTCCAGCTGTCGTGCGACGCGAAGGAGAGCGAGCGCGGCGCGTTCGCCTACCTGCCGGACAAGGACGGCAAGCTCACGCCGAACGGCCTCGCCACCGCTGACGGAGCGCTCGCCGCCTACGGCGAGGGTTTCCTCGTCGACCCGGTCGAGAAGGACGATAACGCGTCCCCCAAGCCGCTGGACTGCGCGGGCGGCGACGCCGAGAACAAGCGCGTCCAGGACCCGGAGACCGCCGCCGAGGCCGCCACCGCGTACCTCGCCAGGACCCTGGCCGCTGACGGCCAGCACCTGAAGTCCGCCATGCCCGGCGCGAAGGCCCAGCCCGACTTCGGCAGCACCGCCGACGCGGTGGTCGCCCTCGCGGCCGGTGACCACAAGCAGGCGGCCGAGGGCCCGCTGAAGTGGCTCCAGTCGGACAAGAGCGGCGCGCTGACCTGGGCCAAGAGTGACCCGGGGGCGCTCGCCAAGCTCATCCTGGCCAGCCACGCCGCGGGGGGCGACCCGCGCGACTTCGGCGGCACCGACCTCGTACAGCAGCTGAACGCCACGGGCCCGGCGCCCGCGGCCACCTCGTCCGACAACGGCGACGACGCCGACAAGAATGACAAGGGCGACAAGGACAGCGACGGCGGCAACACCGGCATCTGGTGGATCATCGGCGTCGGCCTGGTGGCAGGTATCGGCATCGGCTTCCTGCTCAGCGGCCGTAGGAAGCAGCGCTCCTGATGCGCGCGGGACACGCGGCGCGGCGGGCCACCCCATCGGACGCGCCCACAGGTGTGAACGCGCCGAGGCAGGCCGCCCCCTCGCCGCGTGTCCCCCGGACACGGCCGCGCGCGGTGTTCGCCGCCGCCTTCGTCTGCCTGGTGACGAGCCTGCTGGCCGGTTTCGCCGGGGCGGCTCCGGCGTGGGCCGAGAGCTACCGTTACTGGTCGTTCTGGGAGCGGGACGGCCAGCGCTGGTCGTACGCCGTGCAGGGGCCCGCCACCGCGCGGCCCGGCGATGGCGACACCATCGGCTTCCGCTTCGCGGTCAGTGAGGACTCCCGTGACGCGGTGCGCCCGCGCGGCGGCTCCGACTTCGCCGCGATCTGCGCCGGTACGGCTGAGAAGAGCGGCAAGAAGCGCGTCGCTGTCGTCCTTGACTTCGGTACGGCCAAGGACGCGCCGGGTGGCGACCGGCCGCCGGAGCCCCGGCGCGCGTGCGCGCGTGTCGACGACGACGCCTCGGCGGCCGACGCACTGGCCTCCGTGGCGAAGCCGCTGCGGTACAACTCCGTCGCCTTGTTGTGCGCCATCGCCGGGTATCCGGAGTCGGGCTGCGTCGAGCAGGCCGGTGGCGGCGGTGGCGGTGGCGGCGAGTCGCCGGGGGCTTCGGCCGGGGACGACGCGACGCGCACACCGGGCGGCCAGGCCGACGGGAACGGCGGTGGCGGCGATGACGGCGGTCCGTCCGTCGGGCTGCTCGGCGGCGTCGCCGCCGTCGTCGCGCTGGGCGCGGCGGCGCTGTGGCAGGCGCGCCGACGCGGATGAGCGACGAGGAACGCCCCATGGCCGACGACAGCGACCAGCGCCCCGGCCCAGGGCCCCGACAGGGCGCCCAGGCGCCCGGCGAAGCTTCGGAGCAAGGCGCTCGCGACGACGCCCACCGGAGCCCGGCCGCACGCACCTCCCGTACGAACCCGACCGCCGAGGGATCGGAAACAGCCCCCGCCGCTCACGACCGCCCCAAACCCCCGGCCGGACGCACCGCACGCATGGACCCGACCGCTCGCGCCCCGCGCACAGAGCCCACCACGCACAACTCGGAGTCCGACCCGGCCGCCGGCGGACCGGACTCCGCCCCGGCCGCCCGTGCCGCACGTCAGGGACCGGCCGTACGTGCCCGGCGCCCGGCTCCCGTCGCGCGCCGGGGTGCCCGCCGGGCCCCGGCCGAGCGTCACGCTGGCGACGCGCCGTCGCGGCCGGGCCGCCGCCTGCCGCGGCTGGTGCTCGCGCCCGTCACCACCCGCTCGCGGGCCCTGCACGCCGGGGCCTGGTGGGTCTGGGCGCTCGGGCTCGCCGCCGCCGCGTCCCGCACGACGAATCCGCTACTGCTCGGCCTGCTGGTCGCTGTCGCCGGGTATGTGGTCGCGGTGCGGCGTACGGAGGCCCCGTGGGCCCGCTCGTACGGCGCGTTCCTCAAGCTCGGCCTCGTGGTGATCGCGATCCGGCTGGTCTTCGCCGTCTTCCTCGGCTCCCCGATCCCCGGCACGCACACCGTGATCACGCTGCCCGAGGCTCCACTGCCGGAGTGGGCCAACGGGGTGCGGGTCGGCGGCCGGGTCACCGCCGAGGGGCTGGTCTTCGCGCTGTACGACGGGCTGAAGCTGGCCGCACTGCTCATCTGCGTCGGCGCGGCCAACGCCCTCGCCAATCCGGCGCGGCTGCTGAAGTCCCTGCCCGGCGCGCTGTACGAGGCGGGCGTCGCCGTCGTCGTCGCGATGACCTTCGCGCCCAACCTCGTCGCTGACGTGCAGCGGCTCCGCGCCGCACGCCGTCTGCGCGGGCGGGCCGACCGGGGCGTCAAGGCCCTGCTCCAGGTCGGGCTGCCCGTGCTGGAGGGCGCGTTGGAACGCTCCGTGGCGCTGGCCGCGGCGATGGACGCGCGCGGGTACGGGCGTAGCGCCGACGTGCCGCCCGCGGTTCGGCACACCACGACCGCGCTGACGCTGGGCGGGCTGCTCGGCGTCTGCGCCGGTACGTACGGGCTGCTCGCCGCGGAAGGCGCCGGGTACGGGCTCCCGGTGCTGCTCGCCGGGCTCGCCGCCGCGCTCGCCGGGCTGTGGCTGGGAGGCCGCCGTTCGATCCGTACGCGGTACCGTCCTGACCGGTGGGGCGCACGGGCGTGGCTGGTGTCCGGCTCGGGGGCCGCGGTCGCCGGCTTGATGATCTGGGCGGGTTCGTACGCACCGGGGGCTCTGCATCCGCCCGCCGTCCCGCTCACCTCTCCCGAGCTCCCGCTGTGGCCCGCGCTCTCGGTACTCCTCGGCCTGCTGCCCGCCTTCGTGGCCCCCGCGCCGCCCAGCCGCTCCGCATCCACCGCCCCGGCCGCCCCGTCCACAGCCTCCACATCGCCCGCCGCCTCCGGCCCGGATACGTCGTCGGGCCGGGGCACCTCGTCCGGCCCGGGCGCCTCCCACTCCCTCTCGCCACTCCCCCCGCTCTCGAAGGAGGCCCCGAAGTGATCCGCTTCGAGGAGGTGTCCGTCACGTACGGCGACGCGTCCGAACCCGCCCTGAGCGGTGTGGACCTGACCGTCCAGGAGGGGGAGCTGTGTCTGCTCGTCGGCCCGTCCGGAGTCGGTAAGTCGACTCTGCTGGGCGCCGTCTCCGGTCTGGTCCCGCACTTCACGGGCGGCACGCTGCGCGGCCGGGTCACCGTCGCGGGCCGCGACACCCGCACCCACCAGCCGCGTGAACTCGCCGACGTCGTCGGCACCGTGGGTCAGGACCCGCTCGCCCACTTCGTCACCGACACCGTCGAGGACGAACTCGCCTACGGCATGGAATCCCTCGGCCTCCCGCAGGACACGATGCGGCGCCGCGTCGAGGAGACCCTGGACCTGCTGGGGCTGGCACCGCTCCGCGACCGGCCCATCGCCACCCTGTCCGGCGGCCAGCAGCAGCGCGTCGCCATCGGCTCCGTACTCACCACGCACCCCCGGGTGCTCGTCCTCGACGAGCCGACCTCCGCACTCGACCCGGCGGCCGCCGAAGAGGTGCTCGCCGTCCTCCAGCGCCTGGTACACGACCTCGGCACGACCGTGCTGCTTGCCGAGCACCGGCTTGAGCGGGTGGTCCAGTACGCGGACCAGGTGATCCTGCTGCCCGCGCCGGGCGCGGCGCCCGTGCTGGGCGACCCCGCCGAGATCATGGCGGTCTCCCCCGTACACCCGCCGGTGGTGGCGCTGGGCCGCCTCGCCGGGTGGTCACCGCTCCCGCTGTCCGTACGGGACGCACGACGCAAGGCGGCGGCCCTGCGCGACCGGCTGTCGCCCCACCCCGGCACCGGCCCGGCCCCCGGCCACGCGCCGACGCCGACCGCGCCCGGTGACCCGGCCGGCACGGTCGGCACGGCCAAGGACTTGTCCGTACGCCGGGGCAGGACCGACGCCCTGCACCGGGTGAACCTGTCCGTACGCCCCGGCGAGACGATCGCCCTCATGGGCCGCAACGGGGCGGGGAAGTCCACGCTGCTCTCGGCGTTCGTCGGTTTGCACGAGCCGTCGTCGGGAACGGTGCGGGTGGGGAACGTCGCCCCGCACCGCACCCGGCCCGGCGAGCTGCTGCGGCACGTGGGGCTGGTCCCGCAGGAGCCACGTGACCTGCTGTACGCGGACACCGTGGCGGCCGAGTGCGCGGCCGCAGACCGGGACGCCGATGCGCCGCCCGGCACCTGCCGGGAGCTGGTGACCAGCCTCCTGCCCGACGTGGCCGACGCCACCCATCCACGCGACCTGTCCGAGGGGCAGCGGCTCGCGCTCGCCCTCGCCGTGATCCTCACGGCGCGCCCGCCGCTGATCCTGCTCGACGAGCCGACGCGGGGCCTGGACTACGCGGCGAAGGCCCGGCTGGTGGAGATCCTTCGCTCGCTGGCCTCGGAGGGCCATGCGACCGTGCTGGCCACGCACGATGTGGAGCTGGCCGCCGAACTGGCGCACCGGGTCGTCATCCTGGCCGACGGCGAGGTGGTCGCCGACGGGCCGACCGCCGAGGTCGTCGTCTCCTCGCCCGCCTTCGCGCCCCAGGTCGCCAAGGTGCTGGCGCCGCTGCCCTGGCTGACGGTGCCGCAGGTGGCGCGCGCACTGGAGGCCACGGCGTGAGCGATCCGACGACGACCGGCCCGGCGCCCGGCGCCCAGCGGCAGGCCAGGCCGATCCGGCTGGGTCCCCGGTCGGTGGCCGCGCTCGCGCTCATCACGGCGATCGGCGTCGCCGCCTTCGGCTGGCCGCTGCTCGCCGACTCCAGCTCGGGCCTGGCCCACTCGCGGGACGCGCCCTGGCTGTTCGCCGCGCTGCTCCCGCTGCTGCTCGCCGTGGTCGTGGCGACCATCGCCGATACCGGACTCGACGCCAAGGCCATCGCCATGCTCGGCGTGCTCGCCGCCGCCGGTGCGGCGCTGCGCCCGCTCGGCGCGGGCACGGCGGGCATCGAACCGATGTTCTTCCTGATGGTGCTGTCCGGGCGGGTGCTCGGGCCGGGCTTCGGCTTCGTGCTGGGATCGGTGACGATGTTCGCGTCCGCGCTGCTCACCGGCGGGGTGGGGCCGTGGATGCCGTTCCAGATGCTGGCGATGGGCTGGGTCACGATGGGCGCCGGGCTGCTGCCGGGGCCGCACCGGCTGCGGGGCCGCCGGGAGCTGCTGCTGCTGGCCGCCTACGGGGCGGTGGCGTCAGCGCTGTACGGCTTGATCATGAACTTGCAGGGCTGGCCCTACATCGCCGGAATGGCCTCCGGTGTGTCCTTCGTTCCCGGCGACCCGCTGCCGGAGAACCTGTCCCGCTTCGTCGCCTACCACCTGGCGACCTCGCTGGGCTGGGACCTGCCGCGCGCCGTACTGACCGTCGTCCTCGTCCTGACCCTCGGCGGCACCATCCTGAAGGCCCTGCGCCGCGCCACCCGCCGGGCCGCCTTCGACGCCCCGGTGACCTTCCGGCCGGAGGCGGCGCCCCCGCCGTAAGCCCCCGCCGTAAGCCCTCGTCGTCATCCGGCCGCGCCCGTCATACGTCCCCGCCGTCACCGGGGTGGCACCGTCACCGTGGCGACGCCGGGGTCAGCTGATGGCGAAGGTCAGTTCGGGGCGTTCCCAGCCGACCACCGGGGGGTTGGCGGGCACGGTGCCGGTCCGCTCCGCTCCGACGCTGAGGTAGAAGCCCTCAGCAGGGGGATGCGAGACGACGAGCACACGCTCGACCCCGTACGCCCGCGCCTCTTCCTTCATGTGCTCCGTCAGCCGCCGCCCGATGCCCAGGCCCTGCGTCTGGTCGGCGACGAACATCAGGTCCAGCTCAGGCGGGTCAAGGACAAGGGCGTAGAAGCCGAGCAGCCGGTCATCCGCGTCCGTGGCGACGTACACACGGTGGCTGGCGATGTAGTCGGCTCCGACCCGGTAGCCCGCGATCACGGACGCGTAGCCGCCCTCGTAAGCACGCGAACGCCGGATGAGCGCCGTCAGCCGCTTCGCGTCCCGCGCCGTCGCCCGCTTGATCACCACACGCGCAGCGGCCATGCCGCCCGTTCCCTCCCACACGCCCGCGCCCCACCGCCGCTCACTCGCGCCGCGAGACCCCGAACACGTAACGCAGCAAGTACGTAACTAGTAAAATTGCGCTACGAGTATTACACGGGCACCCGCACGCCGCCCACAACCAGGCCCGCCCGGCACCGCCAGCCGAGCCCGCCCGGCACCCGGCCAACCCAACCCGCCCGAGCACCACCCATCAAGCCCGTCCGGGCAGCACCCATCAAGCCCGTCCGGCGCTTGAGGACACAGCACCCCACCCTCGGCGCCACCACAGCCGCCCGCCGCAGCCGCCGCTGCAACCCGCGCCAAAACCCCCGTCACAGCCGCTGAATGATCGTGCCCGTGGCCAGCCCCCCACCCGCGCACATCGTGATCAGCGCGAACTCCTTGTCCTGCCGCTCCAGCTCATGCAGCGCGGTGGTGATCAACCGTGCCCCCGTGGCGCCCACCGGGTGTCCCAGCGCTATCGCGCCACCGTTGACGTTGACCTTCTCCAGGTCCTGCTCGAAGACCTGGGCCCAGGACAGCACCACCGAGGCGAACGCCTCGTTGATCTCGACCAGGTCGATGTCGGCGAGCGTCATCCCGGCCTTTCCGAGGACCGTGCGGGTGGCGTCGATGGGCCCGTCGAGGTGGAAGTGCGGGTCGGCGCCGACGAGCGCCTGGGCCACGATCCGGGCCCGTGGCCGCAGCTTCAGGGCGCGCGCCATGCGCTTGGACGCCCATAGGACGGCGCAAGCGCCGTCGGAGATCTGCGAGGAGTTGCCCGCCGTGTGGACGGCGGTCGGCATGATGGCCTTGAGCCCGGCGAGCGCCTCCATGCTGGTGTCGCGCAGTCCTTCGTCGCGGTCCACCAGCCGCCACATCCCCTGCCCGGCGGCCTGCTCCTCCTCCGTGGTCGGCACCTGCACCGCGAACGTCTCGCGTTTGAACCGCTCCTCCGCCCACGCCTGGGCCGCCCGCTCCTGGGAGATCAGCCCGAGCGAGTCGACCCGGGTCCGGGTCAGCCCCCGGTGGCGGGCGATCCGCTCCGCCGCCTCGAACTGGTTGGGGAGGTCCACATGCCACTCGTCGGGCCACGGCTTGCCGGGGCCGTGCTTGGAGCCGCTGCCGAGCGGAACGCGGGACATGGCCTCCACTCCGCAGCCGATGCCGATGTCGATGACACCGGCGGCGACCATGTTGGCCACCATGTGGTTGGCCTGCTGGGAGGAGCCGCACTGGCAGTCGACGGTGGTGGCGGCCGTCTCGTACGGCAGCCCCATCGCGAGCCAGGCGTTGCGGGCCGGGTTCATGGACTGCTCACCGGCGTGCGTGACCGTACCGCCGACGATCTGTTCGACGCAGTCGGGCTGGATGCCGGTACGGGCGAGGAGTTCGCGGTAGGTCTCGCCGAGCAGGTAGGCCGGGTGCAGATTGGCGAGCGTCCCTCCCCGCTTGCCGATCGGGGTGCGTACCGCTTCGACGATGACGGGTTCCGCGGCCATGACTCGTCCTCTCCTCGCATGCGCGGGGCGACCCGGCGCCCCCGTGGGGCCCGAAATTAGTACGCGTTCTCATTCCGGAAATTCAGTCTGCGGAGGCCGCGCCCGGCGGCGCAAGGGTCATGCACACGCGTTGTGTGCGACAGATGACGCTGCGCCTCTTGCCTCTTGGAGGACACCTCACTACCTTCGGCGCACTATCTGATGGCCCGTCAGAGATGGAGGAGCCGATGTCCTGCCCAGCGCTCCCCGACGGTTTCGATTTCACCGACCCCGGACTGCACCAGTGGCGCGTGCCGCTACCGGAGTTCGCCAAGCTGCGGCGCTCCGCCCCGGTGTGGTGGAACGCCCAGCCGCGCGGCGTGGCGGGGTTCGACGACGAGGGCTACTGGGTGGTGACCCGGCACGCGGACGTCAAGGAGGTGTCCACCCGGCCCGAGCTGTACTCGGCGCACGAGAACACCTCGATCATCCGCTTCCACCCGACCATCAGCCGGGACCAGATCGACGCCCAGCGGCTGATCATGCTGAACATGGACCCGCCGGAGCACACCCGCGTCCGGCAGATCATCCAGCGCGGCTTCACCCCGCGCGCGATCCGGGCACTGGAAGACGCCCTGCGTGAGCGCGCGACGGCGATCGTGGCCGAAGCGAAGGCCAAGGGCAGTGGCGACTTCGTCACCGACATCGCCTGCGAACTGCCGCTCCAGGCCATCGCCGAGCTGATCGGCGTCCCGCAGCGGGACCGGGCCAAGCTGTTCGACTGGTCCAACAAGATGATCGCTTACGACGATCCGGAACTGGCCATCACCGAGGAGGTCGGCACCGAGTCAGCGATGGAGCTGATCTCGTACGCCATGAACCTCGCCGCCGAACGCGCGGAGTGCCCGGCGAAGGACATCGTCAGCCGGCTCATCGCCGCCGAGGGGGAAGGCAACCTGTCCGTCGACGAGTTCGGCTTCTTCGTGCTGCTGCTCGCCGTCGCCGGGAACGAGACCACGCGCAACGCGATCAGCCACGGCATGCACGCCTTCCTGACCCACCCCGGCCAGTGGGAGCTGTACCGCGCCGAACGGCCGGTGACGGCGGCCGACGAGATCGTACGGTGGGCGACACCGGTGATGGCCTTCCAGCGCACCGCCACCCAGGACACCAGCCTCGGCGACGTACGGATAGCCGCCGGTCAGCGCGTCGGACTCTTCTACTCGTCGGCCAATCACGACCCCGAGGTCTTCGACCGCCCCGGGGAGTTCGACATCACCCGCGACCCCAACCCGCATCTCGGCTTCGGTGGCGGCGGCCCGCACTTCTGTCTCGGCGCCAGCCTGGCGCGGCTGGAGATCGACCTGATCTTCAACGCCATCGCCGACGGCGTCCCCGACATCAGGCTCACCGGCCAGCCGCGGCGCCTGCGCTCCGCGTGGCTGAACGGCATCAAGGAGCTCCAGGTCGCCTACGGGTGAGCGCGTCGACGCCTCTCGCCCGGCGAGGCCGGTGCCGCTACTGGCCGACCTCGCGCCACCTGGTTACGGTGGCGCCGCCTGCCTGGTGCTCCGTCACGTGACCGGACTCCGGCCCGGGGAGCTCCGCACCGACTCGCGGGAAAAGGCACGTGCGGGGACCGGGGCCGCGCGGCTCGGACCGCACGGAGTCGCCTCGCAACGGCCCGCACCGCGCGCGGAACGGGGCCGCGACGGGGCCCATCGCGGCCCGTCCCGGCCCGTTTCGGCCGACTCCCCGCCCCTCCTCCCTCGCGTGCCCGCTTCTCGTGCTGTGCGCACTCACGGCCGGTTCTCGCCAAATGTGTCTTCGAAGTCATTGGCTGGGTGAGCCGCTACCTGCGCATCGATGGTGCACAGAGGCATCGCCCGTACTTCCATCGGTTCGTCAACACCCCCTAGGCAGGCCGGAATCCGCCCTGACCGATCTTGTCGCTGATCACGGGCAGCTTTACGCTCGGACCCGTCACGTCAAGTGACACGCCCGGTCTCATGTTGTGCGCGGAAGCCCCTCCGCAGAGCCGCTCTCAAGGAGCCATATCATGACGAACCGCACGCGCCATTCCCGTCTTCTCACCACCTCCGCCGCCGGTTTCGCGGCGGCCGCCGCCCTGACGCTCACCCTCACCGGAACCGCCCACGCCGGTTCGCAGGACGACGCACGGAGCACGGCGCAGGCCGGGTCCACCACGGTGACACCGGCGGGCCACTACTTCAGCGCCAAGCAGGCGGGCGCCGTGACCCTGAAGGCCGGTGCCATGAGCGTCACTTGCGACGTTTCCCACTCGGCGTCGACCGGCGTCGGCAGTGCCAACCAGGTTCCCGCGGCGCCGAACAACACCAACGCCAGCGGCCCGGTCAGCGGCACCATCTCCGCACCGGTCTTCGCGTCCTGCACGACCAATGTGCCCGGGGTGGACGCGACCATCACCACCTCGGGCACGTGGGGCCTGTCCGTTCAGCACGGGACCCCGACCACCGCGCAACTGACCTTCCCGGCGGGCGGATTCGTCCTGAAGACCACCGGCCTTGCCACCTGCACCGGCACCGCGGGGTCCGGGACCGCCAACGGCACCTGGACCAACGGTTCCCCGGCCAAGCTCGCCTACGTCGACGCGGGCGTTTCGGTGAACATCGTGGGTGGCGTGGGCTGTCCCACTGATGTGACCTCTGCTTCGTTCAGTGCCACGTACGACGTCAGCAACGACACCGACCCTGCCACGCCGATCTCCGTAACCGGCTGATCCACCTCCTCGCTCACGGCCGCCCCGGCCGGTCCCGGCGCACCTGCCGGGACCGGCCGGGGCGGCTCCGGTCGGTCCGGGCTCCGGCGAAGAGCGCACGGCCAGAGCATCCCGAACCAGCCACGGTGGTCCAAAGCGGCACCGCTGACCTATGGCCGTGGGTCCGCCTACCGTGGGCGGCATGATCGCTGACCAGTCACCGGCCCCGCTCGCCGACTCCCTGCCCCTCGCCGCCGGAGTGCTGATGCGTCCGGCCGCCCTGTCGGACGCCGAAGCGATGAGCCTGGCGTTCCAACGCAGCCGCGACCACCTGCGGCCGTGGGAGCCCCGGCGCGGCGACGACTACTTCACCGTGGAAGGCCAGCTCGCCAGGGTCCGCGAGCGACTGGCGGAGCAGCGCGCGGGGCGGATGGTGCCGTGGGTGCTCGCCGACGGGGAGGAGATCGTCGGCGGGGTCACCTTGTCGGAGATCGCGCGCGGCCCGTTCCACAGCGCGACCCTCGGCTACTGGATCGGCGCGGGCCACCTCGGCCGCGGCCTCGCCACGGCGGCGGTGCGGGCCGCGTGCCGTGTCGCCGACGAGCGGCTGGGGCTGCACCGGGTGCAGGCGGCCACGCTGCCGCACAACATCGGCTCGCAGCGGGTCCTCGCCAAGTGCGGTTTCGACGCCATCGGCAAGGCGGAACGCTATCTGCACATCGATGGCGCCTGGCGCGATCACCTGCTGTTCCAGCGGGTCCTCAACGCGCGCGAGCCTGACTGAGACAGGCAGCGCACGCGAACCCGGCTGAAGCCGGCAGCGCGCGCGTACCTGGCCGGGACCCGCCGTCACCGCCTCGCTGCCCGGCCGGACGCCGGGCCCCGGTGGGCACCGCTCAGAGCCGGTCCAGACCGCCTCAAGTGGCGGCTCCGCTTCCGGCGCAGGATGCTGGCTGGACGCGACGATCCGAACAGGGGCGAGCGGGAGGACAGGCATGTTCGCAGGTCTGGGCCGATTCGTGGTTCGGCGGCCGTGGTGGGTGATCGCGGTATGGGTCATCGCGGCGGCCGCCGTCATCTCGCTCGCTCCCAAACTCACCTCCACCAGCGACGAGGCGAGCTTCCTTCCTTCGAACTACGAGTCGATCAAGGCATCGGATCTGCAAGAGGAGAAGTTCCCCCAGCAGGAGAACGTCGGGGCGATCATCGTCTTCCAGCGCTCCGACGGGCAGCGGCTGACCGCGGACGACTCCGCCGACGTACGGAAGGTCTCCGCCGAGCTGGCCGCGAAGAAGATCCCCGAAGTCCAGGGCGTCAAGCCCTCGGCGGCCTCCCCGAACAAGCGGGTGCAGACCTCCGTGATCGCCATGGCCAAGCTCACCGACCCGGAGGACACCTCCCAGCAGGACGCCGCGCAGACCCTTCGCGACGAGCTGAAGCCCGCGCTGAAGGACACCGACCTCAAGGCGGGCGTGACCGGCGCGGCCGCCCAGGCACTCGACGAGCGGGAGTCCTCCGACCGGGCAGGTGTACTGGTCGCCGTCGGGACCGTCGTCATCATCGTCGTCCTGCTGCTGCTGATCTTCCACAGCCCGATCATCGCGCTGCTGCCCGTGGTCCTCATCGGCCTCATCTCCCCCATGGCCACCGGGCTCATCGCCAGCGCCAACAAGATCTTCGACATGAAGGCCGACAGCTCCGTCCAGGAGCTGCTGACCGTCGTCCTCTTCGGCGTCGGCACCGACTACATCCTGTTCCTGCTGTTCCGCTACCGCGAGGCGCTGCGCGCGGGAGAGGACGCCAAGGGCGGCATGGTGCACGCGGTGGAACGGGTCGGTGAGGCCATCGCCTCGGCGGCGGGCGCCGTCATCGTCGCGTTCGCCGCCCTCGCGCTCTCCACCCTCGGCATGCTCAAGTCCATGGGCCCGGCGCTGGCCATCGCCGTCTTCGTGACGCTGCTCGCCGGGCTGACCCTGGTGCCCGCCGTGGTGTCGCTGCTGGGGCCCCGGGTGTTCTGGCCGTCGAAGTCGTGGCGCGCGGAGCCGCAGGGCACCGGCTTCGCGAAGTTCGGCAGGGGCCTCGCCCGCCGCCCGGCGGTGTGGGCCATCGTGTCGGCGGTGTTCATGGGGGCACTGGCACTGGGGGCGCTCGGCTACCGCGCCAATTTCGACCTCGCCGGTTCCTCCCTGCCCGATTCCAAGGAGTCCATGGTCGCGATGCGCGACCTGGAGAAGGGCTTCCCCGCCGGCACCGTCGACCCGACCACGGTCTATCTCACCGCCACCGAAGGCGAGCCGCTCAGCGACGCGCAGACGGCCGCGTTCCGCACCAGGCTGCGGGACACCGACGGCGTCGGCTCCGTCACTCCCGGGCTGCGGAGCAAGGACCGGCAGACCGCCGCGTACTCCGTCATCCTGTCCGACCCGCCCGCCTCCGACGAGGCGCTGACCACCGTCAAGGACCGGCTGCGACCGCTGGCCGACACCACGCCCAACGGCACGACGGCCCTGGTGGGCGGGACGACGGCGGTCTACGTGGACATCAACAAGGCGGTCGACCGCGACTACGCCGTGGTCTTCCCGGTCGCGGCGCTGTGCATCATGGTCATTCTCGGCCTGCTGCTGCGCAGCCTCGTGGCGCCCTGGTACCTGATGGTCTCGGTCGCTCTCGGTTTCGGCGCCACGCTGGGCGCCACGTCCCTGCTCTTCCAGCAGATCGGCTCGCAGCCCGGCCTGATGTTCATGCTGCCCGTGATCATGTATCTGTTCGTGGTCGCGCTCGGCACCGACTACAACATCCTGATGGTCTCGCGGCTGCGGGAGGAGGCACGCGAGGGCAGAAGCCCGCGCGACGCCGCCGGTACGGCCGTACGCCACTCGGGGCCGACCATCGCCGCCGCCGGTGTCATCCTGGCGGGCACCTTCGCGACGCTGATGCTCGCGGGCAACTCCACGCTCTCCCAGATGGGCTTCGCACTGTCGTTCGGTATCGCTGTAGCCGCCTTCGTGATGGCCCTCATCTTCACGCCGAGTCTGACGGCCCTCATCGGCCACGCGGCGTGGTGGCCGGGCCACGGCGACGAGAGGCAGCCGGGCCGCCACCGTCGCGACGGCCGCCCCACCGTCGCGGACAGCGGACCAGACGCCGGAGCAGGTCACGGGCCGGCCGAGCCGGCAGGCGAGGGCCCAGGCGGCGGACGGGGCCACGGGTTCACTGGCCGTGACGGCGACGCGTAGGCCGTGTCCGGCGGCTTGTGCCGGGCCCTGGCCCGGACAGGGCACACTCCGCGCTGTGCCAGGGCTGCTTCCCCTGGGCTTGCTCACCCGGGGGCGGGGAGCGCCTGTCCGTGTGTCGCGGACCTCGGACGCGTTGTCGCTGGTCGCGCGGTTCCCCGCGCCCCCTGACGGGGCACCTTGCTAAGCGGGATCGGTCCCGGCCTTTCCCCGGGCCCGTGCTCGGGTTCCGGCGGCTGTTCGCAGGGCGTGCAGTACGTCCCGTACGGGCGCGGGGGCTCCCGCCAGGCGTGCGGGGGGCGCGGTGGCGTCCCGCAGCAGCGTGCGGGCCCTGGCCGCACCGGTGTCGCGCGCCGCGGGGATCAGATCGGCCGCGAGGTGTTCGGCTTCCCGCCAGGCTCCCGCGCCGAGGTAGGCGGACAGCAGCCAGGCCCCGAAGACGGCGCTGTAGCCGACCGCCGCCGCGGCGCTGTGCGGCGTGCCGTCCTGGTGTGCGGCGCGGCGGAGCGGGGCGATGGCTCCCGCGAAGTCTCCGGCGGCCAGCCGCATGGCGCCGTGGTGCCCGTCGACCTCCCCCGCGCTGATCCACCACGCCCAGTACGGGTCCCCGTCCCGCTCGCCCTCGGCGAGGAGCGAGTGGGCCCTGCCGAACGCCCGCGCCGCCCCTGCCGTCCCCGACGTACCCGCGAGACCGCGCGCCTCGCGCAGCCGGAAGACGGCTTCCACGCGGGGGCTGAGGCCGCCTGGGGCGCGGTCGCCCGGGCCGAGTACGCAGCGGGCCAGGTCCAGTTCCGTACGGGGGTGCCCCAGCCAGCCCGCGAACAGGGCGAGGTTCTGGAGGGTGAGCAGCTCGATGGAGCGGTCTCCGGCGAGCCGTGCCAGGCGCAGCGCCTCGCGGCTCGCGGCCAGCGCCGGGCCGTGCCGCTCGGAGTCGAACAGCAGCCAGCCGGTGACCTCGGCCAGTTCGGCGGTGGCCGCGTGGAGGTCCCGCTCCGCTCCGGGCGCGATCCTGCCGCCCGCCGCCAGCCGCCCCGTCACGACCCGCAGGGCGTCGTGGGCGAGGCGCGCCGCGCGCGGGCCGCCGGGGGCGTCGCCGAGCGCGACGAGGCGGCCGGAGGTCTCGCGGACGGCCTGGGCGTACGCGCCGTCCAGGGCGTCCTCCGCGAGCGACAGGCCCGCCGTCATGCCGGTGCTACCGCGTCACGTCGGCAGGCGTCGGCTGGCCGTCCGAGTCCGGATCTGTGTCGGGGTCGGGGTCGGGGTCGATGACCGTTTCGATGGCCGTCTCGATGCCCCGTGTGGCCGGGACGGCTGGCTTGGGGACCGCCTTTGGGGCTGGGTCCGTGCGGATGGCGTCGTCCGGTGGCGTGGCGGCCGTACCGCCCTCGCCCGGAGATCCGGCGCTCGTGCCCTTCCCGGCAGCCACCGGGACCTTGGCGAGCTTCCCGGCACCGGCCCGCACCCCGGACCCGCCCCCGGAGCCCGATCCGCCGGGGCCCGCCGGGGCGGGCACGCTCGCGCCGGACACCGCCGTGGCGCTCAGCGCCGGCGCGCCGTCCGGTGCGCCGCGGCCTCGCACCCGGTCCCACAGGCCGGTCAGCGCCTTGCTGCTGGGGCTGGACCCGGTTTCCACCGGGGCCCGGCCCGCGCCCGTGAGCACGTACTGCAGGGCGAACCCGGCGACGACGACGGCCGCGCCGCCCACCGCGTCGAGCACGTAGTGGTTGGCCGTACCGACGATGACCGCCGTGGTCAGCAGCGGGTACATCAGGCCGAGGACCTTCATCCACAGCTTGGGCGCGACCAGGGCGATCACCACGCCGCACCACAGCGACCAGCCCACGTGCAGCGACGGCATCGCCGCGTACTGGTTGGACAGCTTGGTGAGCGCGCCGAAGTCAGGGTCGTTGAGGTCCTGCGGGCCGTGGGCGGTGTCGATGTAGCCCATGTCCATCAGGCGCGGCGGGGCGAGCGGGTACAGCCAGAAGCCGATCAGGGCTAGCACGGTGGCGAAGGCCAGCGGGGTGCGCGCCCACCGGTAGGTCGCCGGGCGGCACGCGTACAGCCAGCCCAGCAGCGCCAGCGGAACCAGGAAGTGGAACGTCGTGTAGTAGTAGTTCATGCTGGCTTCGAGCCACGGGGTGTCCGCCACGAAGTGGTTGAACCAGTGCTCGAAGTCGATGTGCAGCCAGGCCTCCAGATCGAGGATCTGCTTGCCGTGTCCCTCGGCGAGGCTGCGCTCGTCGGGCGCGTGGGCGCGGATGAACGAGTACCCCCAGTAGCCGACGCGGATGAGCATCAGCTCAAGGACCAGGTTCGGCCGGGACAGCGGCCGCCGCCAGAACTTCAGCAGCGGCACCCACGCATGACGGGTGGAGGCGGGCTCGGCGCTCGGGGTGGGCGCGGTCTTGGCCCACTCCGGGGCGCTGCGGCTGAGGAACGGCACCACGCAGGCGGCGGCCAGCGCCGCCAGCAGCTGGGCGTTGTCGGCGACGTAGCCGAGGCCCGCCACGCCCGGCATCAGGACGGTGCTGTTGAGCGTCATCACCAGCACGACGAGCACCGGCCACACCATGCGGTCGCCCTGCCGCTTGCCCACCCGGCCGACGACGGCCAGGAGTATCCACAGCAGCTGGTGCTGCCAGGAGGTGGGCGAGACGGCGAGTGCCACGCAGCCGGTCACCGCGGCGGCGAGCAGCAGCTGCCCGTCCTTGGCGTAGTGCGCGGCGCGGCGCAGGCCGACGACGATGACGACGGCGGCGAGGACGGCGAGGAGCCCCAGCTCGACCGGGCCGCGCAGCCCGAGGCGCAGCAGCAGGCCGTGCAGCGACTGGTTGGAGAGGCTGTCCGCCGGTTCGCCGAGTCCGGCGCCCGCGATGTGGTGCACCCAGTAGGTCCACGAGTCGTGCGGCATCGCCGCCCAAGCGAGCGCCGAGCAGCCGGCGAAGGTGAGGCCGGTGAGCACGGCGGCACGGCGTCGGCCGGTGAGCCACAGCAGGCCGGCGAAGAGCAGCAGGGCGGGCTGGAGTGCGGAGGCGACGCCGATGAGCAGGGCGGACTGCCGGGCGGAGGTCTTCGGCAGCAGCGTGAGCAGCACCAGCAGTACGGGGATGATGCTGGTCTGCCCGAGAGTGAAGGCGTTCCGTACCGGCAGCGACAGGACGACCAGGCTGATCGCGACAGGGGCGGCGAGCAGCGTCGTGCGCCGGGACACGGGGGTGGGCAGCGAGCGGGCCGCGACGAGGCCGAGGATGGCGACGAGGATGAGGGTGCCGAAGGTCCACGCCACGCCGAGACTCTGCTCGGCGGCCCGGGTCAGCGGCTTGAGTACGAGCCCGGCGAACGGTGTGCCGGTGAACGCGTCACTGTCGTAGAGCGAGCCTCTGACGTGCAGCACGCCGTTCTCGCCGGTCCAGGTCTCCAGGTCGGTGAGGCGCTGGTCCGGTGGCAGCCGCAGGACCGCCGCGGCCTGGCGGGCGGCCAGCAGGCCCGCCAGCAGCCACAGGGCCGCCAGCGCCATGCCGACCCGCGATCGGGCGCCCGGCTGCGTTCCCGCGCCGGAGTCTCTCCCTAGTCCAGTCCGCTCGACGTCAGCCACGCCCTGCTGCTCCCCCACTCGCCCTGTCACTCGCATCCAATGTTTGAGACCTTACTGAGCCCGCAGAACAGACGCAGAAACCCCCACGTCACCTGACAGCTTCCGGGAATTGTCCAAAAACTGTCCGCCTGCTTGGCGGGTAACCGCTAAGTCGCTTGTACGTCGTCAGGAGTAATTTCACCACTTTCCCCCTGGCCATCTCGCCACTGGGTCGCCCCGGGGGCCCACCGCCCGCTGGAAGGTCCCCGGGGTGACCCCGAAGCACCGCACGAACCACCGGTGGAAATGACTCTGGTCGGCGAACCCGGCGGCGGTCGCCGCCTCGGCCGCCGTCGTGCCCGCGGCGAGCAGCCGCCGGGCCGCCCGCAGCCGCGACTGGCGCTGGAAGTCGCTCGGGGCCATCCCGTATTCGGCGCGGAACGCCCTGTACAGCGCGTACCGGCTGCACCCGGCGGCCGCGGCGAGCGCGTGCGCGGGGATGTCCTCGGCGTAGCGCTCGGCCAGCAGCGCGTGGGCCCGCCGGGCCGCCCGCGCCGGGCCGCTGCCCGGCCGGAAGACGGCGCGCGGCGGGCGCGTGCCGCCCCGGCGCACCATGGCGGTGACGGCGGCACTGAGCCGTTCGTCACGCACCAGCGGACCGGCGCCGCCGAGCAGCGCCGTGTGCAGCCGCAGCAGTGCCCCGCTGAGCACGTGATCGGTCAGTACGGGGCGGTCGAAGAGCGGCATGGCGGCGGCTCCGTCGGGGCCGTCGGCGCCCGCCACGTCCGCGAGCACCTCGCGCACGACGCTGGGGCCGAGGTGGATGATCCGGTACTTGTAGCCGAGCTCGGCGGCCGCTTCCCCGTCGTGCGGGTCGTCGGGGTTGAAGGCCATCACCATCCCCGCACCGCTGGTGTGGGCCGCGCCCCGGCAGCTGAACCGCTGGGCACCGGCCTCGGTGACGGCGAAGGAGTACGCGTCGTGGCTGTGCGGGTGGAAGCTGTGCTGGAAGAAATGCGCGTGCATGGCTTCCACCGGGCGATCGGGGTCGCGCCAGTAGCGGGCCCAGTCGTCCGCTTGTGCCGCGCTTCCGCGTACTGCCTGCATTACGACATTGTGCCGCGCCCGGCGGGTCGCCCGCTCCGCACCAGCGTCCAAGACAGCCACGAACGTCCGCGCCACCGTGGTGACATGCGCTTCGACACGAAAATCGCCGTTGTCGTCAGGGACGAGCTCGCCGCCTGGCAGAAGTTGAACGTGACCGCGTTCCTGTCCAGCGGAATAGCCCACGCCGCCGACGGGATCACCGGCAAGCCCTACGAGGACGCCTCCGGGAATACGTATCTGCCGATGTTCCGCGAACCGGTCCTCGTCTACGCGGCCGACGCCGACGGCCTCAGCCGCACCCACACCCGCGCCCTCTCGCGTGGCATGGCCTCCGCCGTCTACCCGATGGAACTCTTCGCCACCGACAACGACGACGACAACCGGGCGGCGGTCCTCGCCTTCGAGGCCGATGACCTGAAGCTGGCCGGTCTGGCCGTCTACGGGCCCCGCAACGCGGTCGACAAGGTCACCAAGGGTCTGCGGCTGCACGGCTGAGGGGGCGGGGGATACGCCGCCGGGACGGGACGGCGATGAGGTGCGGCAGGATGGGTACATGAGCGTAGTCAAGATCAATGTGCTGACCGTCCCGGCTGACCAGCGGGAAACTCTTGAGAAGCGCTTCGGCGCACGGGCCGGGTCCGTCGAGAACTCCGACGGCTTCGAGTGGTTCGAGCTGCTGCGCCCCGTGGAGGGCACCGACCAGTACCTGGTCTACACCCGCTGGCGCAGCGAGGAGGACTTCCAGGCGTGGATGGAGGGTCCGATGAAGGCCGCTCACCAAGGCGGCGCCTCAGCGAGCGGTGAGCGCCCCAAGCCCGCCGCATCCGGCTCAACCCTGTGGTCCTTCGAGGTCGTCCAGCAGGCGGCGCCCAAGAACGCTTGATCCTCACGCATCAAGGTCGTTGTCCGCCGGGCCGTTTCATGCTCGACCAGGGGCGTCCCGGCGCACATCCCAACCGCCTGCCGTCTCGATCCGGACCGACTGGCCGAACTACTCGTTGATCCGGTAGAAGACCTTGTCTCCGTGCGGCTTGGCGCCAAGAGCCTCATAGAACGCGAGGGCAGCCTCATTGCTGCGGTCGGCGGTCCAATCCACGCGTGAACAGCCAGCCTGGGTCGCGATCTCGCGAAGCTCGGTCATGAACATCTGAGCGATCCCTCGGCGGCGCGCAGTATCGCGAACGAACAACTCCTTGAGGTACAGCGAGGCTTCCGCTCCGGCTGCTGGCCACAGATACGAATACGAGGCCATGCCGATGACCGAGCCGTTCTCGCGGGCCAGTAGGACCGTGGCCACGGGGTGCTCGCCGAAGAGCATGGCACGGACTTGATCGGCGTCGCCGGGGGTGCTGTCGCCTCCGTAGTAGGCCTCGATCTCTCCGATCAGTACCGCGATCTCCTCAGTGTCCGCTGCGACTGCCCGTTCGATCATCACCATGCGAGTCGTCTCCTCCTCCGGAGGGCAGCTCCAACACGTCGCGCAGCGTGCGCACCTCCGGTAGCGCCTGTCTGGCCATCGGCACACTAGCGGCCAGTTCTCGGGCCCGATAGACGATCAGGGCGCTGCGGTGCTCGGTGGGCAGTGCCGATCGTTGCCGTGGCATGCACTGCCGCAGCAGCCGGGTCGCCATCGATGGCGAGGCACGCAGCTTGATCAAGGCGAACGAAAGTCCGGTCGCTGTGATCGGAATCGGGGTACAGGTCGAGCGCTCGGAGGTGCTGTTCCCCGGCCCGTCCGGTTTCCGAGAGGTGCGTCCAGGCGTTTCCGGCGTGGAACCGTAGCTGGCTCTCGCTGTAGCCGAAGGCGGACGCGATGCGCTCTGCCGTATCGAGGCGATCAAGAGCCGACTCCGCTCGCGACAGTGCAGCGGCCGTCTCCTTCTTATGGCCAAGACAGGCATGGGCCCTGGCCTCCAGCGGTGCCGCGAGTGCCGGGCCGACGCAGGGAGGCCACCCGAGAGCGACTGGGAGCGGCAGGCCAGCTCTACGGCACCCCGGAGGTTGCCGCCGTAGTAGAGCTCGTAGGCCTCCTGGGCGTACATCCACGACAGGGCGGCTCGATCCTCTGCCGCTGCGGCGGCAGCGCGTCCAGCACGCCACCAGTCCCGCGAGCTGCGATCGCCAATCTTGAGCAGGGTCAAGGCCATAAGCCCGGACATGTGCGCTACCGCGACGGTGAGACGGCGGCGCACGTGTACGGGGTGACGGTGGCCTGTGAGGCGTTGCAGGTCGGCCAGGTCGCCCATCAGCTCCGGAAGGTGTTCGTCGGCGGGCCTGTAGCAAGTGGCCCGCCCGTGCCGGGCAACCGTGTACTCCCATTCGTCCAAGCTGGCGTCCGTCATGGGGCCCGCGGCGAGTGCATCCGTCAAGCCGCGTTGCAGGCGGGCGGCTTGCTCGAGGAGCGGCCTCTCTTGCTGAGCTGGCGAGAGAGCCAGGAGTTCGCCATGCGCAGTCAGCACATGGTCACGAGCCGCTGTAGTTTGGGGAGTTGGGCGACGCTTTCCCAGCTCGAGATCTGAGATGTAGCTCTTGCCGCAGTTGGCGAGCCGTGCGACATCGCGCACGGAACGGCTGCCGCGCAGTCTTCGTAGGGCCTGTCCGAATGTCTCGCTCATCAGCGCCCCCATGTCCGCCGTGTCCGCAGGGGTGCGGACGCCAGCTGACGGCTACCGCCTGGTCACCACCCTGCTGGACGCCCGACGGTATCCAGCCCGGCAGCTGGCCGCGCTCTACTG
>NZ_JBWLKN010000032.1:0-77764 GCF_059026195.1 Streptomyces sp. A01
TGCAGACCATTGACGATGTGCAACTCGGTCAGGTTCTCGCCCTCCATCGCCTTCGCGAGACGGACGGCCTCCTCTATCCGCATCGTGTACGCGTCCTTCTCCCCCGGCTTGCGCTGGAAGGAGCAGTACGCACACGACGCCGTACACACATTGGTCATGTTGAGGTGGCGGTTGACGTTGAAGTGGACGACGTCGCCGTTCCTCCGCGTACGCACCTCATGCGCCAGACCGCCCAGCCACGCCAGGTCGTCCGACTCGTACAGGGCGATCCCGTCCTCACGGGTGAGCCGCTCCCCCGCGACAACCTTCTGCTCCAACTCCCGCTTGAGGCCAGAGTCCATTGCCGTCATCCCCTCGTCATTCATGTGCCTGTCCGGCACGGTGGTGAAGTCATGTGAGCGTCATGTGAGCCACGCGTCGGCCAGTGCGCTGCCGCCTCCTGATCCCCGTTTCCCGGGCGTGGTTCCGGGATGGGCGATGTCAGGAGACGGGCGCCAGCCAGTGGTAGTCGGTGGTGGCGCCGATACGCCGGGCGAAATCGGTCATCCCGTCGAGGTGGCGCGGGCCGAGGCCGAAGTCCAGCGTGCTGAAGTACGTCTCCAGGAGCGCCGGGTCGAAGGGCGCCCACCGTGCGGCACGGGCCGCGATCTCGTCGAGGTGCTCCAGCGAGAGGTCCCGCGCGGCGAGGAGCGACCGGTGCACCTCGTGCACCGTCTCGGGCTCCCTGGCCAGGAAGTCGCGCCGGACCGCCCAGACGGCGAAAACGAACGGCAGCCCGGTCCAGTCGTGCCAGAGCCGGCCCAGATCGTGGACCTCCAGCCCTTCCTCGGGCAGCCGGCGCGCATGGGCCTGCAGCCCGACGTCGCCGATGACCACGGCGGCGTCGGCGTCGGCGAGCATGCGCCCGAGGTCGGGAGGGCAGCTGTGGTAGTCGGGGCGGGCGTGGTGGCGCTCGGCGAGGACGAGCTTCGCCAGGCGTACGGAAGTGCGCGAGGTGGAGCCCAGCGCGACGCGCGCCCCGCCGAGGTCGGCCAGCGGCTTCCGGGAGACGATCTCGCAGGACATGACGTCCCCGTCGCAGCCGACCGCGATGCCCGGGAGCACGGCGAGGTCGTCGGCGTGCCGGAGGAACTCCACGAGTGAGACCGGGCCGATGTCGAGATCGTCGGCGACCAGGCGATCGCTCAGTCGCTCCGGGGTGTCCTTGGTGAGCTCCATGTCGAGGAGCACGCCGGTGCGCACGAGCCCCCAGTAGAGGGGCAGGCAGTTGAGGAATCCGATGTGGCCGACGCGCGGACGGTGCCTCGTGGAGGCCGACGCGCTCACCGGCCGTGCCTCGGGGCGACCGGTGTCCCCTCTATCAGCGAGAAGGACTGGGGGCGGGGCAGCGGAGTGATGGCGGAGAGCCGGAACCCCGACGCGCGCAGCAGCGCGTCCCAGTCGGCGCGGGTGCGCTCCCGGCCGCCCACCTTCACCAGCATGTTGAGGTCGCTCAGATACATCAGCTCGTCCGCGCCCGCCGCGGCGGTGTCGGGCAGCACCCGCTCGACGAGCAGCAGACGGCCGTTCTCGGGCAGGGCCTCGCGGCAGTGGCGGAGGATGGTGGCGCACTGCTCGTCGTTCCAGTCGTGCAGGACGCTCTTGAGGACGTGCACATCGCCGTCCGCCGTGACGGCCGTGAAGAAGTCCCCCGGTTCGCGGGTGCAGCGGTCGCCGACGCCGAGGTCCGCCAGGTTCCGCTCGGCGCCCTCCAACCCCGCGGGGGCGTCGAAGACGACTCCCTTGAGGGAGGGGTGGGCGCGCAGGATGGCGGCCAGAAGGGTGCCGTGGCCGCCCCCTATGTCGACCACCGTGGTGAAGCGCCCGAAGTCGTAGTGGGTCGCGACCAGGTCGCCCACCATGCGGGTGCCCTGGCTCATCGCCGCGTTGAACTGATCGGAGAGCTCCGGGGCGCCCCCGAGGTAGGTGAAGTAATCCTGCCCGAACGCCTTGGAGAAGTGCGGGCTCCCGGTGCGGACGCTCTCTTCCAGACCCGTCCAGGCACCGACGGTGGTGGGGTCGGTGAGCAGACTGACCAGTGCGTGCAGGGACTCCGGGTGGTCCGTGCGCAGCAGCGATCCGGCCTCCGTCAGCGAGAACCGCCCACCCTCGTCCTCCGAGAGAAGCCCCAGCCCCGCCATCGCGCGCAGAAGCCGGTGCATGGCCTGCGGATCGGTCTCGCATTCATGCGCCAGGTCGGCCGACGTACGCGTCGTGTCCCGCAGCAGATCGGCCACGGAGAGCTGGGCCGCGACGCGCACCACCTGCGCGGCCATATGCCCGTGGGCCAATCTCGCCAACCTCGCGGTGGCGCCCTGACCCTCCTCTGTGCGCATGCCAGACAAGCCCATTCCCACATCCCCCATTCGCGACCTGCATGTATGCCCCACAGGGTTATGGCGTCACGTTAACACCAGCGGATTCGGGTGGGCCAAGAGTTTTTGCGTGCGCCGTCTCGCATTCCCGAATTGATTGAATATTTCGGTCCGACCTCACGGACGTCGCCGCACGGCAGCCCTGGAGGCTCGCGGCCCACCAGGTGCAGTGGCCATCGATAGGGGAATTACGGGAATTAACGCCGTTCCTGACGCTTTGCTCGGCGGTCGGCGGTGCCCCCGAGCGCCTTCCCGAACCCTTTCCCCGCCGCACCGCCGAAAGGGTTCGGGATTCGACTCCCACCCCTATTGATTGATTACTCAATTATCACGGGACAGGGGCTCCGACCTGCGGCCCACCGCCGTCCCGGCACTCTGCCCGGTACGGCTGGGCTCGCGTGATCCGGTTCCGGTTCCGGTTCCGGTTCGAGCTGTCTGGCCGCCTTCCGCCGCGCTCCGCACGCGACGCGCCGGGAGAACCGCCGACCGGCCCGTACGGCAGACGATGGTACGCAGCGCCCTCACCATCTGTTAACGCCCAGGCCGTGGCGCATACGAAAAGAATCAGCCACCTTTGCAGACCTCGCGGGAGTTGGATCTGCTGATCAGAAGTGCTGGTCTGCATGTCTCGTGTGGCTGCGAACCGCGAAAACACTCCTTGCTCAGCCGAATCTGGGGTGGCTGAAACTGGAGAGCATCGGACGCGTGGAAACGTATGGGCAATTCCGTGGTGACCGCCTGGTCTGTGGGGGCCTCACGAAAGCAGGACCACGCGGCACAGACTGGCCATCTCCCGGCAGGGAGTCGGCCGCGTTCCTCATGCGGGAAAGCGGCGAACACCACCACCGGCAGTCGCGTCTCCCAGGGCATGGACCTGCCCCGCGCAGGGCGCCCTGGCGCGTATTCCGGCGCGCGACCGGCAGATGGCACGGCCGTCCAGGCCGTCGCTGCCGGATCACCCCACCGACTGAGCACCTGCCGTCACGGCACCGGTTGGGCGCGACGCGCCACCCGGCCGTCCAGGTGGGCCACGACATCGGTGTGGAAACGCTCCACGGCCTCGTCGACGCTGCGGATGAAGCCGGTCTCGGCGTTTCCACGGCCACTGCCCATGCTCTTGAGGAGGGAGAGGCGGAAACCGGTGATGACCTGCGCGCTGTCCTTCGGAAGGATGTCGGCCGGTTCGGGGCGCAGCCGCTCCAGCGTGCCGCGCGGACCGGCCCCCTGACCCTCGACGAGGGTTTCGATATGCAGATCCGCTGGAGCCGCGGCGAGCTGGCGGATCAGGCGCTTGGCCCTGGTGAGGGGGTAGCCCTGCTCGGGCGACGCTACCTCGATGGAGGTGCGGAGCTTCCCGGTGCGCAGATCCGCGGCGATGGCGAGAATCCCGGGTGTGCCGTCGATCCGCAGTTCGGCGTTCAGCCGTCCTTCCGCGCAGAGCTGGTCGGCCAGGGCGGCGCGGCGCGTGTGCGGATCGGTGCCGCGTTTGGCGCGTTGGACGGGCAGCACCTTCTGGCCGAGTTCACCGCCCAGCCGCAGGCAGACCTGCCGGATCAGACGTTCCCAGCTCTCGATGACGTCGATCGCCCGCTGGTCGCCCTGGCACAGCGTCTCGTCGTCGATTCCGTTGCGCACCGGCACCCAGGCCGCGCCCATGTTCTGGAAGCCGTGGCAACCGGAGTTCTCGTGCTGGAGGTAGTGCAGCAGTTCCTGGAGCAGCCATGCGTGGGCGGCGTTGCCTACGCCCTCGTGTCGGATCAGCAGCTGTGCCTGGTGGGTCACTTCGGCCCAGGACAGGTGCCAGAGCGCGACCTTGTGCTTACGGCGGCCGTCCATCTTGATGTCGACCAACGGGCTGCCCTCCAGGGCGACGTCGTTGGACAACGTGAGCACGGCCTCGTAGCCACGCCGGGCCGCGATGTCCGCATAGGCCTGCACCTGGTCGGGCTTGAGCGGGTTGCCGTTCGTCTTGGTCTCGATCAGCGCGGTCCACAGCTTGCCGGCTCGCTCGACGCGGATGACACCGTCCGGGCGCCTCGGGGAGTCGCCCTGCGGCAGGGAGACCTCCGTGAACGTCTCCATGCGCCCGCTGGGCGCTCCGAACGCGGCGGTGAGACGGCGGCCGAACTCCGGCACCTGAGCCATCACCGACAACAGGATCGAGGTGGCGCGCGTTTCGCGGTCCCGATCGCTCTTGAGGGCCGAGACGGGGAAAAGCCTGGCCGTTGTCCAGGAGTCGTTCTCGGCGAGAGACTTCTTCGTGGTCCTGGGCAGCGTGACCTTCTTCTTGGCCGTACGCGGCCGAGGGGCCCGCTTCGGCTCCACCGCCGGAGTCTGCGCCGCGGGCTCCGCAGTCCTCGGCCGGGGCACCGCCTCCAGCACGGGGGCCGCCGCCGGCACCTGGGGGGCTGCGACCGCCTGCTGGGGCTCGGGTTCCTCCGCTGCCGCGTCGTCCTCGACGTCGACGCCGAAGTCGGCCGCCAGACCCGCCAGCCCGGACTCGTATCCCTGCCCGACGGCCCGGAACTTCCATTCCCCGGCCCGGCGGTAGAGCTCACCGAAGATGAACCCGCTCACCGCACCGGCGTCCTCGATGGAGAACTGGAGCAGGCTCTGGCCCGAGCCGTCGGCGAGGGTCATGCGAAGGCCGTTCAGGTCCCCGAAGCGGGCTCCGTCGTACCGGCTCGCCGCTACGACGATCTGCTCGATGTCCGGCGGTATGGCGTCCAGGTCGAAGCTGATGCGATCCTCGTCGCCGTCCGCGGTGGGCGTCTTGCCGAGGAGTTGCACGCTTCCGTCGCCCGCGACCGGGTTGTTGTAGAAGTAGAAGTCCGCGTCGCTGCGCACCTTGCCGTCGCTGCCCAGCAGGAGCACGGAAACATCCGCGTCGCCCTCCCCCGTCGCGCTGCTCCAGCCCAGGCTCACCATCACGGAGCGAACATCCTCGCTGACCGCCGCCAAGCCGATGTTCGCGCCTTTGACCATCTTGTGCACGCGGCCCCCCAGATGCACGGCCGCATCGGGACGCACACCGGCAGCCCATCACATGACATTGTGTGGTGCGTCACACCTTCGTCGTATGAGGGGAACCTTAGCGGCCGAAGTGCGTGATTCGCCGGGAAGTATGAGAAGTACATGAAGCACGAGAAGTACATGACGTACAAGAAGTGCGAGAAGTACCAGGCGTACGAGCGAGTACCAGGCGTACGAGCGGGGGACGTCCTGGCAATGCCGCAGGGGCAGTGCCCGGGACCGCCCCCTGCTTGCCTCCGTCGGCCTCCGCTCGGCCCTTCCGGCCGCACCCCAGCCTCCGAAGGTCACGCCAGTGGCGTCGTAGATCCCCCGGGGTGGGCCGGGAGGGTGGCGGTGACCACCAGGCCGCCGCCGTCGCGGGGGTGGGCGGTGACGTCACCGCCGTGGGCCCGGGCGACGGAGCGGACGATGGACAGGCCGAGGCCCGCGCCCTTGGCGGTGACCAGGCGGTCGGTGCCGAGGCGGCGGAAGGGTTCGAAGAGGGTCGGGATCTCGTAGACGGGGATCGCAAGGCCGGTGTTGCTCACTTCGATCGTGGCGCCGCCGTTGCCGGTGGTGCGGCTGGATACGTGGACCTCGCCGCCGGGGCCGGTGTTGTGCCGGATGCCGTTCTCGACGAGGTTGTGCACCAGCCGTTCCAGCAGGAGTGCGTCACCGGTGGTGAGGGCCTCGCGGGCGTCCTCGTGCACGGTGATCCCGGCCCGTTCTGCCTCTGGTCCGGTCTGCCCGACGACATGGCTCACGACATCGGAGAGGTCGACCGGGCGGCGCTCGGTGAGTTCGTTCTCGGACGAGGCCAGCATGAGCAGACCGCTGATCAGGCGCTCGTGCCGGGTGTTGATGTCCAGCAGGTTCTCGCCCAGTTGCTTGACGTCGCTGGAGGCGGTCTTGCGGTGCATGGCCACCTCGACCAGGGCGCGGCCCAGGGTGAGCGGGGTGCGCAGCTCATGGGAGGCGTTGGCGACGAAGCGGCGCTGGCCGTCGAAGGAGCGGTCCAGCCGCTCGACCATCGTGTCGAAGGTGTCGGCCAGGTCCTTGACCTCGTCGTCTGGTCCGGAGAGGGCGATGCGTTCGTGCAGACCGCGGTCGGCCGCTGGGGCCCCGGCGATGCGCCGGGCGGTGTCGGTGACCCGGTGCAGGGGAGCCAGCACACGGCCCGCGGTCAGCCAGCCGAAGCCGGTGGCGGCGCCGCCGACCACCAGGAGAGCGATCCCTCCCTGGGCGATCAGGGAGGTGGTGGCCGCGTCGTGCAGCCGGTCCTGCTCGGCCTTCATCCACGTCCCGGCCCTGGGGCCGGTGAGCACGGTGCCGTCGCTCGTCATGCCCTGGTCCTGTTTCGGGGACGGGTGGCTGCCGGTGGAGTTCCCGGGCGGGCCTGTGTCGTTGGAGCTGGTGTCCTGGGAGCCGGGTATTCCGCTGTCGCGGGTGAGCTGCTGGCTGAACAGGACGTAGGTCACCCCGAGGAGCAGCATGCCCGCGACGAGGAACAGGCCCCCGTGGATCAGGGTCAGCCGGGCCCGCAGGGTGACGCGGCGCGGCAGCGGCTTCTTGCGGTTCATGGAATGCGGTATCCCGTCCCCGTGACCGTCTCGACGACTTGCGGGTCGCCGAGCTTTCTGCGGAGCTTGAGGATGGTCAGGCGGACAGCGCCGGTGAACGGGTCGGCGTGCTCGTCCCACGCCTTTTCCAGCAGGTGCTCGGCGGAGATCGCGGCGCCGTCGGCGCGGAGCAGTTCGGCCAGTACGGCGAACTCCTTCTTCGACAGGGGGACGTAGCGGCCGTCCCTGAACGCCTGGCGGCTCGCCGGGTCCAGGGTGATCCCGGCCCGGTGCAGCACGGGTGGGGCAGCCGGGCGTGAGCGCCGTCCCAGCGCGTGGACGCGGGCGGCGAGTTCGGGGAAGGCGAAGGGTTTGGTGAGGTAGTCGTCGGCGCCGAGGCCGAGCCCGGTGACACGGTCGTTGATCTCCGCGGCGGCGGTGAGCATCAGGACCCGCGTCGCCGCCCCCGAGGCGACCAGCCGGCGGCAGACGTCGTCGCCGTGCACGGCGGGCAGGTCGCGGTCCAGGACGACCACGTCGTAGTCGTTGACGGTGACGCGCTCCAGTGCGGCCGCGCCGTCGTACGCGACGTCCACCGCGTGGGGCTCCTCGCGCAGCCACTCCGCGATCGCGTCGGCCAGCAGCGGCTCGTCCTCCACCACAAGCACCCGCATCTCTCGCCTTCCCTCCCATGGCGGGGCCGGTCCGCGCCGGTGGGCCGGGCCGCCCCCGCGCCATGGTCGCCGATGGGGGTGTTTCCTTGCCGTTAGCGGCGACGAAAACGCCAGCGAAACGCGCCGCCGCGTTGCCTGTTCCGCGACGGCCGGAACACCTCCGGCCACGATGGAGGAGCGACGCGATGCGTGGACGTACCCGAAGTGCCCTGGCCGCCCTGCCGTTGGCGCTGGCACTTGGCCTGGCTCTGACCGGCTGCGGCTCGGACGACGACGACGGCGGCGGGGTCGCCTCGGCCGGTGACGGCGAGAAGGACGGTTCCCCGAGCAGCACCCCCAGCCTGAGCCGGGACGAGGCGGCCGTGAAGTTCGCGCAGTGCCTGCGTCGGCACGGCATGGACGTGGCGGACCCGAAGCCGGGCAAGGGCGTCGAGATGCGCGGCGAGCCGGCCGACAAGGCCAAGAACGACAAGGCCGTGGAGGCTTGCTCCAAGGAGAACCCGCCCTCCGAGAAGGAGGAGGCCAAGGCCCGGCAGGACATGCTGAAGATGGCGCGGTGCATGCGGAAGAACGGGGTGGAGAAGTTCGCCGATCCCAAGCCGGGTGCGGGAATCGACATCGGCCAGGACATCGCCGAGGACCCGGACTTCAAGCGGGCCCAGAAGAAGTGCATGGCGGGCGCCGGTATGAAGCGGAGCTCCCAGTGACGCGCGAGGACACCACCGAGGATGTCGGTGAGGACGGCGGTGAGAACGCCGCCGAGAGCGCGATCGAGGACACCGCCGAGGACACCGCGGCATGGGAGCGGCCCGCACGGGTGGGTGCGCGACGGCGCGGGCGGCGCGGCGTGAAGATCGCCGCCGTCGTCCTCGCCCTGGCCGCGGGCGGTGCCGCCACCGCCGCAGCGCTCGGCATGCGGCAGGAGAGCGCGGACGGCACCGAGGCGGGTGACCTGCCGCCGAACGCCACCGCCGTGACACGGCAGACGCTCAAGGACGCCCGGAGCGAGGACGGGAAGCTCGGCTACGGCCCGACGACCGAGGCGTCCACCCGCCTGCCCGGCACCTTCACCGCCCTGCCCGCGGAAGGCACCCGGATCAGCCGCGGTGAGGCGCTGTACAAGGTGGACGACAAGCCTGTGACGCTCATGTACGGCTCGAAGCCCGCCTACCGCGCGCTCAAGGCGGGCGCCGACGGCGCGGATGTCAGGCAGCTGGAAACGAACCTCGCCGCACTCGGCTACACCGGCTTCACCGTGGACGAGGAGTTCACCGCGCTGACCACGAAGGCGGTCAAGGCGTGGCAGGAGGACCAGGGCCTGCCCGAGACCGGGACCGTGGAGCTGGGTCGCGTGGTGTTCGCGCCCGGCGCGGTACGCGTGAACAGCCTTGAGGCGGGCAAGGGCGACGTGGCGGCGCCCGGCGGCAAGGTGCTCGCGTACACCGGCACCGACAAGGCCGTGACCATGGAACTCGACACCGCCGACCGGGAGTTGGCCAGGAAGGGCACGGAGGTCGGCGTCCGGCTCCCGGACGACAGCACGGTCAAGGGCACGGTCACCGATGTCTTCACGGTGATCCGGCCGGCCACCGGCCAGGAAGCGGCGGAGACGAAGACCCACGTGGTCGTGAGGCTCAACGGCGCGAAGGCCCAGCGGGCCGCCGGAGGGTACGCGCAGGCCGCGGTGCACGTGGACTTCACCGCGGACACCCGTGAGAACGTCCTCACCGTCCCCGTCGCCGCGCTGCTCGCGCTGGCCGAGGGCGGCTTCGGCGTGGAGACCGTCAAGGGCGGGAAGACGGCGTACGTGCCCGTCACGACCGGCCTCTTCGCGAACGGCCGGGTGGAGATCTCCGGGCCCGGGATCGCCGAGGGCACGAAGGTGGGCATGCCGAAGTGATCTCCCTGACCGATGTGACCAAGAGCTACCCCGGCGGTGTGACCGCGCTCGACAACGTCTCGCTGCGCATCGGCCGAGGTGAACTCGTCGGCATCGTCGGCCCGTCCGGCTCGGGGAAGTCCACGATGCTCAACATGCTCGGCACTCTGGACAAGCCCACGTCGGGCACCGTGCACATCGACGGCCACGACGTCGGCGCCCTCTCCGACGCCCGGCTCTCGGCGCTGCGGGCGAGCCGTATCGGGTTCGTCTTCCAGCAGTTCCACCTCGCCGCGGGCACCCCGGCACTGGACAACGTGGCCGACGGGCTCCTCTACCGCGGACTGCGCCCCGGCGAACGCCGCCGTCGCGCCGCCGCCGTCCTTGAGCGGGTCGGCCTCGGCCACCGCACGCACCACGAACCGCACGAGCTGTCCGGGGGCGAGCGCCAGCGCGTCGCCATCGCCCGCGCCGTGGCCGGGGAACCGGCGCTGCTGCTCGCCGACGAGCCGACCGGGGCACTGGACTCCGTCGCCGGAGCCGGGGTGATGCGGCTGCTGCGCGAACTGCACGCCGCCGGCACCACCGTCGTCGTCATCACGCACGAACGGGAGATCGCGGACAGCCTGCCCCGCCAGGTGCGGATGCGCGACGGCCGCCTGGCCGAGGACTCGCAGGACCCGGCGGGCTCGACGCGGCCGGACGCCACCGTGCCGGGGGTGCGCTGATGCCCACAGGCACCCTGCGGCCGCCGACGACCGGCCGCGTGCTCAGGCCCGCCCGGATGCGGCCGCGCGACGTGCTCAGGGTCGGCGCGGTGGGCCTGCGCACCCGCCCCATGCGGGCCTTCCTGTCCTCACTGGGCATCGCCATCGGCATCGCCGCGATGGTCGCCGTGGTCGGCGTCTCCTCGTCCTCCCGCGCCGACCTCGACCGCACCCTCGCCACGCTGGGCACCAACCTGCTCACCGTCTCGCCCGGCCAGACGCTGACCGGGAAGGACGCCCGGCTCTCCGCCACGGCTGAGAAGATGGTCGCCAGGATCGGCCCGGTGACCTCGGTCTCCGCCATCGGCAGCATCGAGGGCGCGAACGTCTACCGCAACGACAAGATCCCCGAGACGGACAGCGGCGGACTCACGGCGTTCGCCACGCGCACGGACCTGCGCGCCACCGTCGGAGCCGAACTCCGCACCGGAACCTGGCTCAACGCCGCCACCAGCGCCTACCCGGCCACCGTGCTGGGCGCGACCGCCGCGGAACGCCTCGGCATCGGTCACGCCGGGCCCGGCACGCAGGTGTCCATCGGCGGCCGGTGGTTCACGGTCGTCGGCATCCTCCAACCCGCCCCGCTCGCGCCCGAGCTGGACGCCGCGGCGCTGATCGGCTGGTCGGCCGCCACCGCCGAGCTGGGCTTCGACGGGCACCCGACCACGATCTACGCCCGTACCGGCGACGCCGACGTGACCTCGGTCCAGTCGGTGCTCGGCGCGACGGCCAACCCCCGCTCGCCCAGCGAGGTGGAGGTCTCCCGCCCCTCCGACGCGCTCGCCGCCAAGCAGGCCGCGGGTGAGGCGTTCACCGGGCTGCTGCTCGGCCTGGGCGCCGTGGCGCTGCTCGTCGGTGGTGTCGGAGTGGCCAACACCATGGTCATCTCGGTCCTGGAGCGCCGCCCCGAGATCGGCCTCCGCCGGTCGCTCGGCGCCACCCGCGGTCAGATCCGCACCCAGTTCCTCGCCGAGTCCCTGCTGCTCTCCTCCCTCGGCGGGGCCGGTGGAGCTGTCCTGGGCGCGGCGGCGACCACCGGTTACGCGCTCTACCAGGGGTGGCCCACCGTCGTTCCGCCCTGGGTGGTGCTCGGCGGCGTCGCCGCCACCCTCGCCATCGGCGCTCTCGCGGGCCTCTACCCGGCCATCCGCGCCTCCCGCCTCTCCCCGACGGAGGCCCTGGCCGCGCCCTAGGAACCGTAGGGGAGGGGCGGGAACGCCAAGCCGAAGCGGCTGCCCCTGCCCTGGCCTGCCCGGCCCGGTGGCTCGGCCGGTCGGCGGTGCCGGGTCAGGGGTGTGCCCGCCACCTGGGTGGCGGGCACACCCCTGACGTAGGCGCCGAAACTCCCGCTGAAGGGCCTCAGAGAACGGTGGACTTGGCGCTGGGCAGTTCGATGTAGTCGATGAGCGAGTTGTTCACCGTGTGCCTCTTGATCATGCTCTGCTCGCTGACCTGGAAATTGCCGCCTTGGCGGCCAGTCGACAGGATGCTGGCCTTGCTACCGCTGATCGCGGCATTCTGCTCGCTCTTGTTCGTGTCCGCCATGGCGGTCGTCTCGGCACACAGAGCCATTCCGGCGGCCGCCAGGGTGATGACGGCACTCCGCGTAAGCGCGTTCATCGAGTCCTCCTCGCTATAGAGGTTCGGTTGGTCGTGACAGGGCTTCAGTCAGTCGCGGTGTTGACGTTGTACGACTCGATGTCGCCGCCGCCGACGTAGTCGATGAGGGAGTTGTTGGCGGAGTGGGCCTTGTCCATGTTCTGGCGGCCGACCTGGCCGTTACGGTTGCCGGCGCTGCCCTGTTCGCCGACGAGCGACAGCAACGAAACCTTTGAATCGCTCTGTGACGAAGACTGCTCACTCTTGTTCGTGTCCGCCGTAGCCGTGGTTGTCGCACCGGCGGTCAGTCCGGCGATCGACACGACGATGGCGACGGCACGAGCACAGGTGTTCCCGCTCATGAGACTCCGTGGAGGGTTGAGGTGGAGTGGGGGTGGGGTGGAGTGGGGTGAGGTGGAGTGGGGTGAGGTGGCACCGAACGACCGGTGATCTCGCGCGTGGCCGTCAGGAGACGAGCCCTGTCAGCGTGTCGGTGCGCAGGTAGTCGATGAGACCGGTGTTGGCGGTGTTCTTCTTGGCCAGCTCCTGACCGGCGACCTGGACGCTGCGGCAGCCCTCGACCTGGGCGCCGGGCGAGAAGAGCACGACGTTGCACAACATCTGCGACGACTTCTCCGTACTGGAGTTGGTGTCGGCAACGGCCGGCGCCGACGCCGAACCCGCGAGTGCGACTGCCGCGCACGCCACCAGCGCGGCCCTCATCCCGGTCACGGGGAGGGCGGTGGACTGATCGACTGGCAAACGCATCCGGGTGCCTTTCGACGCGAGGAAAAGAGGCTGGACTCGCTTGTCGGCACACGAGTCCGGGCACAGGTCCACGAACCGGCTTTCCCGGCACCGGGCGCACAGAGCAGGAAGATCAGCCGTGGCCGGACAAGAACTATCGGGCCGATGAACGGCTGGTCAAATCCCCAGAAGACACCTGTATCGCACATCCAACAGGCACTCGGTACACAGAGCGATGGTCACCTCGTCAGTCCGAGCCGCTGCTGCGATTCACCCCGTCGCGCCTTTCGAGCCAAGGGGCACCGCCCCCGCGTACGCTTGTACGTCCGCGTTGTGGGGGGATCGGGCGCCATGATGATGTACGCGGCAATGGCCCGAACGGCCCACTCGCCCCGCGGGGTGCGACGCCGCGTCCGGCACGACGGGGGTGGGACAGGACCCGCCGGGTCACTACGCCGCTTCGAGGGCGGCGCGCCACACCGGGCTGTCCACGTAGTGGTTGTCGTAGTGCTCCGACGAGTCCTTGATCTCCTGCGGGCTCGCCTCGCCGCGCATCACCCGGCCGAGAAGGCGCAGGTAGTCGAAGCGCGGCATGCCGGGCGTGAAGACGAACAGCACATCGGCCTCTGCGCCGGGCGCGGCCGCGAAGGCGTGCGGGGTGTGCGGCGGCACGAGCAGGAAGTCGCCCTCGCCCAGGGTCTTCACGTCGTCGTCGACGAGCACCTGGAGGGAGCCGCCGATGACGAAGAACAGCTCCGAAGCCCGAGTGTGGAAGTGGGCGGGGGCGCCCACCGCGCCCTTCGCGAAGGTGGAGCGGTAGCTGGTGAGCGAGCTGCCGTCGGTGCCGCAGTCGGCGAGCAGGGTCATGACGCTGCTCGGGTCGCTGGTGGTCTCGGCGTCGGCGGCGCGGGTCAGTACCGGCTTGAGGGGCGTGGCGTCCATGGTCGTACTCCCTGTTCTGGGTTGCCGCCCCGGGCTGCTGCCGTGGCTTCGTAAGGACGACTCTACGGAGTGAAGAGACCTGCGAGGGGGTGCATTTCAGTGGCTGTCGTATGGGTCAATTCTCGTGACGTCCCAGGTGGGGAGCGCGCGGCCCCGGCGTGTTCAGTGCGTCGGTGATCGCGGTGAGGTAGCGGGCGACGGGGCCGAGGGTGAGCAGGCCGCTTCCAGCTCCCGCGAGTTCACCGGCGGCCGGGGCGAGGCGGCTGTGGGCGCGTTCGAGCGCGGCCCGATGACCGGTCTCCAGGGCTGCTGCGGCCTCCAGGCAGCACAGCGCCTCGTACAGCAGGTCAGCGGGTGGCTCCGGGAGAGCGCCCAAAGCCGCCTGGGCGGCCTCTCGTCGCCCCGCCCGCAGCAGGGCGAAGGGCTCCGCCCACGGGCGGTAGGGCCCCCACTCCTCCCGGAGATCCACGTCCGGGGGCGCCCCGTGTGACAGGCGCAGGCACAGCGACGCGAGGGGCAGCAGGCCGCGTTCCAGCCCCGGCATACCGGCGCCGTCCAGCCGTGCGGCAGCGGCCCGGAAGACGGCTTCGGCCTCGGGCAGAGGGCTGGTCGTGGCGAGCCGGAGTGCCGCGTACCACTGGGTGAAGACGCCCACCAAGGGCAGTTCATGTCGCTCGGCGAGCCGGTCGGCGGCGGCCGCGTGCGCGTCGGCCGTGGGCCAGTCGGCGAGCGCGCCGCGCGCCTGGAGCCGGATGAGGTGACCGAGTACCTCGTAGGTCACCAGGCCGTGGCGGGCGGCGAGTGTGATCAGCTCGCCGCCGGTCTCGTCCCGTCGCGGGGCGAGCCCCGCCCGGGTGAAGGACTGCATGAACACGCCGTTGAGGGCGAAGGCCAGCAGCGCGGGGTCGTCGAGGCGGCGGGCGATCTCCTCCGCCTGGCGCGCGGCTCGCGGGCCGCGCTCCGACCGGGTGCCACGGGACTCCAGGGCGATCGTGGCGAGCAGGCGGCAGCGTGCGGCGTCCTGTGTGCCGCCCGGCAGCCCGGTCAGGGCGCGTTCGGCCGCGGTGACGATCTGCCCCGCCAGCTCCGGGTCGTCGCTGCGGGTCCAGATCGCGGGGACGTCGTACGCGCCGATCACCCGGGCGGTCAGTTCCGCGTCGCCGGTCTCCTCCGCCGCGCTGATGGCCGCCATACGGTGCTGCCGGGCCGCCTCCAGACCGCCGCCTCCGGTCACCGCGAGGTTCCGGATCAGGGCCACCGTCGACTCCAGCCGCGCTCGGGCCCCGGCGGCGACCGTACGGTCGTACGCCGCGGCCGCCCGGGACCACAGCCGGGCCGCCGTCGCCGCGGGCTCGGCCGGAGGGTCGAGGCGGGGCTCCTGCGCGAGGATGTCCGCCTCCAGCCGCCGCAGGGCGGGGCCCGGGTCCACACCCAGCTGGTCGGCGAGGGTCATCCGGGCCCGGCGCAGCACGCCCAGCGCGTCCCCTTGGCGCCCCTGCCGGTACAGGGCGAGCGCCAGCAGCCGCCAGGCGTCCTCACGCCAGGGGTGGTCGGCGAGGTGGGCGTCCAGTTCGGCCACCGCCTCAGCGGACAGGCCGAGCGCCAGCTGCGCGGCGGCCCGCCGCTCCACCGCCTGGAGCCGCAACTCGGCGAGCCGGGAGCGCTCGCCGCGGGCCCATTCCTCCTGGTCGAAGTCGGCGTAGGCGGGCCCGCGCCACATGCCCAGGGCCTGCTCCAGCCGTGGCAGCGCCTCCTCGGGCGGCAGCTTCGCCGCGGCGGTGACGTACGCCTCGAACCGCCAGGCGTCCACGGCGTCCGGCTCGGCGCGCAGAGCGTAGCCGGGGCCCTCGGTGACGAGCAGACGTGCGGGAGCCCTGGGCGGGCGGTCCGGCTCCAGGACGCGGCGCAGGGCACCGACGAAGGTCTGCACCGCGCCGACGGCGCCTGCGGGAGGCTCCTCCCACAGGTCCGCGACCAGGCGGGAGACGGGGACGACCCGGCGGCGGGCGACGATGAGCCGGGCCAGCACGGCCCGGTGCCGCGGTCCCTTCAACGCGAGCGCGCCACCGCCGCCCTCGGCCACCACAGGACCGAGCACCCCGAACGTGATCCGCTCCATGCCCGCCTCCATGCCCGGCCTGTGCGCGGGCGTCCCCGCGCCTGCGGACGAACGCCCGCGTGTCCGCGCATGCCTGCGCGTATCTGGGCACGACCGCGCATGGCCGCGCGTGTTCACGTGGCTCTCCGCGCCGCCACGGTACGCCCGGTCTCCAGCGTGGCGGGTCCCCGACCGGGGCGCCGAGCGGGCCCCGACCGGGTCCGCAGCGGGTGTCCCTGGCCGCGTGCCGACGCGTGCTGACCAGGTGCTGATTCATGCCCGGCAGGCTCGAACGCGCAGGACGACACCCACCCGAAAGGCCGCCCCATGACACCGACGATCCCCGGCTTCGCCTACCAGCGCGTTCCCGTCACCGACGACACGGCTCTCCACGTGGCGGTCGGCGGCTCCGGCGGTCCGCCCGTCGTCCTGCTGCACGGCTTTCCGCAGACCCACCTGATGTGGCGGCAGGTCGCCACCGATCTCGCCACCGACCACCTGGTCATCTGCCCTGACCTGCGCGGTTACGGAGACAGCGACAAACCCGCCGACGCCGACGGCACCACGTACGCCAAGCGCACCATGGCCGCCGACGTCGTCGCCCTGGCCCGGGCGCTGGGCCACGAACGCTTCGCGCTGGCCGGTCATGACCGCGGCGCGCTGGTAGCCATCCGGGCCGGGCTCGACCACCCCGGTGTGATCACCCACCTCGCCGCACTCGACGTACTGCCCACGCTCGACATGTGGGACGTTCTGCACGGCACCACGGCGGCCGCCGGCTTCCACCTCTATCTGATGGCCCAGCCGCCCGGCCTGCCCGAGCAGCTGATCGGCGCCAGCCCCGACGCGTTCTTCGGCCACTTCCTCGACATCTGGACCCGCGACCCCGACGCGATCCCCGCTCACGTGCGCGCCGCCTACCTCACGGCGTGCCGCAACGCCGTGCCGTCGATCGTCGCCGACTACCGGGCGTCCGCCGGGGTCGATGTCGAACACGACCGCGCGGACAGGGCCCTGGGGAACCAGCTGCGCATGCCCGTGACCGTCCTCCAGCAGGACTGGGGCGCGGCCCTCGGCTTCGACGCCGCGGCGCTGTGGCGCGCCTGGGCGCCCGACCTGCGGCATACCACCGTCACCAGCGGTCACTTCATGGCCGAGGAAGCCCCGGCCGACGTCAGCAGGGCGCTACGCGAGCTCATCACGCGGTGAAGCCGGAGCCGGCGGTCCCGCGCCCGGGCGGCGGCCGCGGGACCGCCGGATCGGCCGGGCCCCGGTGGGGAGGCCCCAAGCCGCCGGTCTTTCCGTCCCGGAAAAGCAAAGGTGCGTTCAGCTGAAACCGGAAAGATACGGGGAGCTCCGCACTTCCCGCAGATTACGGCCGGAAGAGGAATTATCGACGTTTCCCGACTCCCCGGCTTTTCTGCCGGGCAGCCATGCCCCGCCGCCTGGACATTCGCCGCAAAGCCGGGGATCTCGGCCCGCGTAAGTGTCCCATCTCGGGCACGTCGGCCAAGCCCACCGGGCTATAACGACATGTTATGGCGCATTGTTATTTCCGGATTCAACTGGCTTTGGAAATCCTGGTACTCCCTGGACACCACGCGCGAGAAATCGCGTGCTTCGGAAACGAGGAACCTTGCGAATAACCAGGATCATCCCCACACTCATCGCCGCTTTCCTCTCCGTGCTCGCCCTCACCTCCCCCGCCACGGCCGAGGACCGTTCGCCCCGCGGCGAGCCCGCCCCCACGACCACCGCCACGGACCGGTCGCCCCAGCCGATCATCGGCGGCAGCTACGCGCAGAACGCGCCCTGGGCGGCACGGCTGTTCTCGAACGGCAGACAGACGTGCACCGCGACGGTGATCGCGCCCACGTGGATTCTCACCGCCAAGCACTGCGTGAGCGGCGGCGGACTCTCGTTCCGCATCGGCAGCCTCGACCAGACCACGGGTGGCACCGTGGCCAACGGCGCCCAGACCTACAACCACGCGTCGTCGGACCTGTCGCTGGTCCGCCTCGACCGCTCCGTTTCGGCGACCTTCTCGCGGCTCGGTCAGCCGGGCTCGGTGTCGGTGGGGCAGAACGTACAGGTCTACGGCTGGGGCGCGACGTCCCAGTGCGGCCAGGAGATCAACTGCCAGTCCCGGTACCTGAAGGTCGCGAACGTGACGGTGACCGGTGGTTGCCGCGATGCCTACAACGGCTCGGCGATCTGCGCGCGTCGCGGTGACGGCATCACCGCGGGCGGCGACTCGGGTGGCCCGATGATGGCGAACGGCGTGCAGGTCGGCGTCGCCTCCACCAGTGACCGGCAGACCACCACGGCGTACACGAACGTGACGGCGTACCGCTCCTGGATTCAGTCCATCGCGGGCGTCTGATCCCTCCCAGGTCCGGTCTGACCCGCTCCGGTCCGGGCCGATCAGGTCATGCGATCGCGGGCTGAAGGACGGGACAAGAAGGGTCCGGGGTGGGGGCTGTCTGTGCGGAGTGCCCCCACCTCGGACGGAGAACCAGAGCAAAGAGAGCACGGACCAAGACGCTGAGCGCCACCCGGCGCACGACTGCAAGGACCTTCGCGCGCTCCCGCGCGCCTGGTCTTGCCTGCCTCAAGGAACGCAGAAGGAAACGTTTCGCCTTGGCCGGACCCGTCACCCACACGGAAGTCCCCTTTTCAACTGAGCGAACATTCCAAGCCGCCCGCGCACCCCCGACCAGCTAATCCATATAAAACTACTAATGCCCGTTCTGTTGCGGCGCGGCCCTACCGTGTAGCTAGCCTCTTCACACGCCCCGCCTCTTGTCCACGGTTCCCGATGAGCCTGGGCCAGGTGGCCGCCGACCGGTTTACTGGCGAGCGGACCACTGGGGAGACGGTGGCGGGTTTCTCATCGAGGAGGCGCCATGAAGAAGTCCTACGAGGCTCCGACGCTCGTCCGACTCGGTTCGTTCCGGAAGAAGACAGGGCTTCTCGCCAGGTCCGGGAATGACCGCGTAGTCCTGAGCAAGAACTGACGGTCGGCGGCTTGCTTCGAAGCCATGTCTGACATGCACGCAAGTGCGGGTTCGGGCCCCGGCGACGCGCATTTCGCGGTCTTTCCCGACCGTGCGAACGCGGCCGCCGTGGCCCGCTCCTTCGCCCGTCCACGCATGCGCGCGCTGCGCCACCCCTCGGGGCGGCCGTGGCTGATCGGCCAGTGGCACGAAACGGAGATCGTGACCGCGCGCGCCGGCCAGGCGGCGGTCGCGGTGATCGGTTGCTGCCCCGTCGAATCGGCCGAACTCGTCCGCAGGACCGGCCGGTTGCGCGACCTCGCGGAACTCGACGCGCTGGCCCGCTCGCTGCCCGGCAGCTTCCATCTCGTGGGCGCACTCGACGGACGGCTCAGGGTGCAGGGCAGCGCCTCCGGGCTCCGGTTGGTCTTCCACGCGGCCATCGACGACGTCCAGGTGGCCGCCACCAGCGCCGATGTGCTCGCTGCCGCGCTCGGCAGCGAGCCGGACGAGGAACAACTCGCGGTCCGGCTGCTGTGGCCGGTGCCCCACCCGCTGGCCGAGACGTCCCTCTGGCGCGGCGTCATGGCCGTCCCTCCCCACAACGCGCTGATCATCGCGGCGGACGGCCGGACCGTACGCCAGTCACGCTGGTGGACACCGCCGGAGCCGACCCAGTCGCTCTCCGACGGCGCGCCCCTCGTCCAGAGCGCGCTCACCGAGGCCGTCGACGCGCGTACCCGGCAGGGCGGCGTGGTCAGCTGCGACCTGTCCGGCGGCCTGGACTCCACATCCGTCTGCTTCCTGGCCGCGCGGTCACCCGCGAAGGTGGTCGCCAGCACCTGGCCCGGGCGCGACCCCGCCGACACCGACCTGCACTGGGCCGAGCAGGCCGCGCGGTCCCTGCCCGAGGTCGACCATGTGATCTGGGACGCCGACGACTCGCCCCTGGTGTACACAGGGCTGCTCGACATCGACGACCTGCTGGACGAACCGACGATCGGCGTCATGGACCGCTCCCGCGTCCTGCACCACCTGCCAGGACTGGCGGAGCGGGGCAGCCGGCTGCATCTGACCGGCATCGGCGGGGACAACGTCGCCTGGTGCTCCGAGGCGTACTACCACCGGCTGCTGCGCACCCGTCCCCTCTTCGCCTGGCAGCAGCTCCGCGGATTCCGGGCCCTGTGGCAGTGGCCGCTGGCCGGGACGGTCAGGGCGCTGGCCGACACCCGGCCGTACGGGACATGGCTCGCGGACGCCAGCCGGCGCCTGCGTGACCCCATGCCCCCGTCCGTCATCAGCGGTCTCGGCTGGGGCATGGCACCGCGGCTGTTCGACTGGGTGACCCCCAGAGCCGAGCGGATGGCCGGGCAGGTGCTGCGGGAGGCGGCCGCGACCGCGGTGCCGCTGCACCCGGACCGTGGTCTGCACACCGACCTGGAGCAGATCCTGTCCTGTACGCGGATCATCCGGCAGTGGGACCGGATGGCGGCACGGGCCGGCCTGCCGATGGCATCGCCGTTCCTGGACGACCGGGTGATCGAGGCGTGCCTCGCGGTCCGCCCCAGCGAGCGGGTGACGCCCTGGCAGTACAAGCCCGTGCTCACCACCGCGATGCGGGACGTGGTGCCGCAGGCGTGTCTGCGGCGGACCAACAAGGCCGAGGCGTCCATGGACGCCTCCGACGGGTTGCGCGAGCACCGTGGTGACCTGCTGGCCCTCTGGGAGGACTCGCGGCTGGAACAGCTCGGGATGGTGGACGGGCGGGCCCTGCGCCGACTCGCCCGGCGGCCCTCCACGCCCGAACTGCGGGACGCGGTCCTCTACTCGACCATCGCGTGCGAAGTGTGGCTGCGGGGCCTCTCCCGTACCACGGAGACCGAGGCCCGCCCCGCCCCTTAGCGCTCGGACGTCCGCGTCCCACCTCCGCGACCGCTCCCGCACCGACCGGTATGTGTCCCCAACCGGCCCCCAACCGGTACCCGCGCCGACGGGCACGAGCCCGCTGGCGGCGTACGGCAGAAAGGTAGTCACACCATGGCCTTGCGGTTCGGCGCCGATGTCTCCACGGCGGAGACCGGCTACGGCACGGTCCTCCTGGACGAACGCAGCGGGGAGTACTGGGAGTTGAATCCCACGGGCACGCTGATCGTCAAGGCGCTGCTCGCGGGTGGTGACGAGGGGGCGGCGGCCGACGCGCTCGTCGCCGAGTTCGGCATCGACCGGGAGCGGGCGGAGCGGGACGTCGCGACGCTGGTGGCGGAGCTGCGGGCGTCGGGTCTTGCCTCATGACGACACCGAGCGCCCTGGAGCGGCCCACCGGCGTCCCCTTCACCCGGCGGCTGGCCGCCCGTGCCGTCCTCGTTCCCGCGCTGGCGCTGTCCGTGCTGCCACCGCGCCGCATCCGCGCGGTGCTCGCCCTCGTACGCCGTGGAGCCGCGCCCGCCAGCGCGTCCCAGGCCGCGAACGCCCGCGACGCCATGTGCGCGGTGAGCCTGCGCTGCGCCGGTCCGCGCGGCTGCCTGCCCCGCTCGCTGGGCGCCGCGCTGCTGTGCCGGCTGGGCGGCCGCTGGCCGACGTGGTGCACCGGCGTGCGCGTCGTGCCCCCCTTCACCGCGCACGCCTGGATCGAGGCCGACGGCCGCCCCGTGGCGGAAGGGCTGCCGGACGACTACTTCACCCGGCTGATGGTGGTCGCCCCGGTGAGCCGGACGTCCCGGTGACCGGGCGCGCGGCGGGGCGCGCGACGGAGCGTACGGAGGAGGCGGGCACGGAAGAGAACGCGAAGGACACGCACGACCCCTCGCCGAAGAGTGGCGAGGAGCAGGCGCACAGCCGCTCCACGTGGGGCGCGGTCGCCACCGTGTACCGGCTCACCACTGCCCACCGCGCGTCCGTCATCGTCGCCACCGCGCTCACGCTGGCCGGTTCCGCCCTCGGGCTCGCCCAGCCGCTCGTCGCCAAGGAGATCGTGGACGCGAGCGGCGACGGCGAGGTTTTCTGGCCGCTGCTGGCGCTGCTGGCCGTGCTGTTCGTCGCCGAGGCGGCGACGGGCGCGGTGGGACGCTACGTCCTGGAGCGCATGGGCGAAGGCGTCGTACGGGGCCTGCGCCACGGCCTGGTAGCGCGGCTGCTCCGGCTGGAGATGCGGGAGTACGACCGGCACCGCACCGGCGACCTGATATCCCGGGTGACAGCCGACGCCACGCTGCTCAGGGAGGTGGTGTCGCAGGCACTGGTCGATCTGGTGACCGGGGCGCTCGTCGCGGCGGGGGCGATCGCCCTGATGGTGTGGCTCGACCCGCTGCTGCTGCTTCTGGTCGCGCTGACCGTGGCGGCCGCCGCCGTCATCGTGGCCTCGCTGCTGAAGAGCATCCGCGCGGCCTCGGAACGCATGCAGAGCTCCGTCGGCGCGATCGCCGCCGACCTGGAGCGCGCGCTCGGGGCCCTGCCGATGGTCCGCGTGCACCGCGCCGAGGACCGGGAGGCGGCGCGCATCGGTGAGCGCGTCGAATCGGCGTACAGCGCGGGCGTGCGGACGGCGAAGCTGGCTTCGGTGATGAGCCCAGCGGTGGAACTGGCCGTCCAGGGCTCGTTCCTCCTCGTCCTGGTCATCGGCGGCCTGCGGGTCAACGGCGACGCCAACTCGCTCGGCGACCTGGTCGCCTTCCTGCTGTACGCGTCCTACCTGGTGCTGCCGTTGTCGTCGGTCTTCCGGGCCGTCGGCCTCATCCAGCGCGGCATGGGCGCCTACCAGCGGATCGAGCAGGCGCTGGCCCTGCCCGCTGAGCCCTCGCCGCCTGAGGCGCCGACCGACGACGCGCGTACGGCCCGCCGGGCGGAGCGGGCCGGACCGCCGGAGCCCGGGCCGCGTCCACATCGGCGGTCGCAGTCACAGCCGCAGTCACAGTCGCAGTCGCGGGAGCCCGGGTGTGAGGAGGCACCGGCTCTCGCCCTGTGTGACGTCCGCTTCGGTTACGACGCCGAGCGGCCCGTGCTGCGCGGCGTCTCGTTCACCGTCCCGCACCGCCAGCAGGTCGCCCTCGTCGGCCGGTCGGGAGCGGGCAAGAGCACGATCTTCGCGCTGGTGGCCAGGTTCTACGAACCGGACTCGGGGGCCCTGCTGTTCGACGGCCGTCCCGCGACCGGGCTGAGCCGCGCGGAGTGCCGGGCCGGCATCGCCGTCGTCGACCAGAACACCCATGTCGTCCACGGTTCGCTACGGGACAACATCGCCTACGCCCGGCCGGCCGCCGACGACACGGAGATCCGGCGCGTGGTCGAGCTCGCCCAGCTGGACGGGGTGGTCAGACGGCTGCCCGGTGGCTTGTCCGGCGTACTCGGCGAGCGCGGCAGCACCCTCTCGGCGGGCGAACGGCAACGGGTCGCCCTGGCCCGCGCCCTGCTCGCCCGGCCACGGCTCCTTCTGCTGGACGAGCCGACCTCCCACCTGGACGCCATCAACGAGACCGCGCTGACCACGGTGATGAAGGAGGCCGCCCAGGAGTGCGCCCTGCTGGTGATCGCCCACCGGCTGTCCACGGTGCGCCACGCAGACCGGATCGTCGTCCTGGAGGACGGCCGCACCGCCGCCTCGGGCGACCACGAGGAGCTGCTGGCGACCAGTTCCACCTACCGCGCCCTGGCCAAGGGCCAGATGCTCCGCCCGACCGGCGCCTCGCCTTCCGCCGCGGCCTGGCCTCTGCCGGGCTCGTGGGAAAAGCCCGGGCGCCCCTGAGAGATCGGCGCCCGCCTCACAGCCCCCACCGCGCAGCCGCCCCCGCCAGGCGACCGCCTCCACCCAGGTTCCGCCCCCGGCCAGCGGCGCAAGATGCCCAGCTGGTGACAAGGGTCATTCGCCTCGCACCTTCATGCAGCGTGCACGTAGTTGTTACTTTGGGGTAGCACCATGTGAAACGTGCACCTGTTCAGATCGAGTCGCGGAAAGACCAGCCGTCCGCGCCAGGTCTGGTGGGGCACGGCTGATCGCAGCCTTTCTCGGTACGGCTCGGTGCGCGAGGCAATCGCGCACCCGCACGGCCGACTTCACTTGGGAGGAACGCCGATGCTCGTATCAAGCACCGGTCATGCCTGCCCGATGGCACGCGTCCGCGGCCATCGGCGCCCTCTCCTGCTGCGACGGGTGACCAGCTGTACGCCGGGCGGGCGGTGGTCGACGCGGTGTCGGCTCATCGGCCACGGGCCGGCCGACTGGACCAGTCCCTTAGCCGACTGAGCACCCCAAGCGTCACCGGCAGCGCCCCCGCACACCCGCCAGCGCGCAGCGCGCCCCCTCCGGCCTCGGACCCTCGACACCCCTGACTGTCCGAGCCTCAACGTGGTGAACGAGCGATCACCCTCGCCCCGCCCTCCCGCCCTTTCGGCATCCCGCACAGCCGCACCCCCGTACAGCCGTACCTCCGCACACCCGGCGACGGCGGAACCGCTCCCTTCCGCGGACCCCTGCCCGCCCGCCTGGTCACGCCAGCCGCCCGACGCCGGTCACCGGCCGTCGCGCGGCCGCGGAAACGACTGCTCCGTCGGCGGAAACGACTGCCCCACGGCAGCTCCCACTGCCCCACCGGCCAGCGACAAGGAAGTCGGCTACGCCGCCCGGAAGCGTTCACCGAGCCTGACGTGAACGCGCTCCGCACCCCACCCCGCATGACGTCAGCAAGGCACGCGCATGAAGTTCATCGACTTGTGTGACCTCGACGCCCGCCCCGGACTTCTCACCGTATGGCGGCCCACCACTGACACCCCGAGCCCGGCGCGCTGGCGCCCCGACGCACGCCCCGCCTCCTCCCTCCAGGAAGCGCACCTGGCCGCCGCGCAAACCTCCGCGGCCACCGGGCTGCGCGGCCCTTCATGGCTCGCCACCGTCTTCGAACTGCCTGGCCCGCTGCATCCCGGCGCCCTGAACGCCGCCCTGCTCGGCTGGATCGACCGGCATGAGGCGCTGCGCAGCCGCCTCATACCGGGCACCCCCCAGTCGGGAGGCCGGATGACACGCGTCACCCTGCCGCCCGGCACGGTGACCCTGCGCGGCACCGAACTCGGCGTCTTCGATGACACGCCTGAGCTCAGGGGCCGGATCGAGGAGTTGCTCGACCGGGAGACCGACCCGCTGGCCTGGCCTTCCTTCGTCTTCGCCACGGTCAGCCACCCGGACGCCACGACGGTGTTCCTGGGCTTCGACCACTCCAACGTCGACGGCTACTCGATCTTCCTGATCGCGCACGAGATCCGCACGCTGTACTCGGCCGCACTGCTCGGCAGCCGCGCCGAACTCGCCGAGGTCGGCAGCTATCTCGACTACGCCGGTACCGAACGCGAGGCCACCGCCCTCGTACGGAGCGACCACGAGACCGTGGCCCGCTGGCGCGACTTCGTCACGGAGAACGGCGGTCAGCTACCCGGGTTCCCCACCCCGGTCAGCGACGGCGAGGCCGACGACGTGCCCCAAGTCGGTGCCTGCGAATGGCTGCTGGACGCCGACCGCGCCCAGGAGTTCCACCAGCGGTGCAAGGACCTGGGCGGCAACGCCTTCGCCGGGATGCTCGCCTGCCTCGCCCGCACCGGCTACGAGCTTGCCGGGCTCGACGGGTTCAGCGCGCTCACGCCCTTCCACACCCGCAGCCAGACACAGTGGCAGCAGTCGGTCGGCTGGTACGTGGGGCTCGGACCGGTGCGCTTCCCGATCCGGGGCATCGACTCGTTCACGGACGTCATGAGCGCCGCGTCCGACGCGCTGAGCCAGGCCCGGCCCATGGCGAGCGTGCCCTTCCCCCGGGTCACCGAACTGCTCGGCCTGCCGCTCGAACCGCGGTTCATGGTCTCGTACATGGACATCCGCCACACGCCCGGCGCCCGGGAGTGGAACGCGTGGAAGGCCGCGGCGCTGCGCAGCCGCCGTAAGCATCCGCACGAGGTCTACCTGTGGATCATGCGCTCGCACGACGGCGTCTATCTCAGCTACCGGCACCCCGACACCCCGCTGGCCAGGGCGATCGTGCCGAACTACCTCGCCCACACCCGACGGCTGGTGGAGCGCATCGCCAGGCACGGCCCACAGAGCGAGCGGGACAAGCAGGAAGCGCAGGAACAGCAGGAGACGCAGGAACAGCAGAAACCACAGCACACGCCGGAGCAGCAGGAGCGGCTACCGGAGCAGCAAGGCCAACGAGACAGCCGTGGAAAGGAACCCGCACCGTGCTGATGACACCGCTTCTTGAGTACGTTCCCGAACCGGGCGAACTCGTCGAATTCCGCATCCCCGACGCCGCGGTGGAGCAGGCGGCACACGCCCCGGCCCACCCCGCGCCCCCCTCGTACGTGCAGGAGAACCACATCCTGCGGCGGCTGGCGAACCAGGCCGCGGGCCGTGAGCAGTCACCGTGGCTGGGCATCGTCTTCGACCTCCCCGGGCGCATCGACACCGCCGCGATGGCGGCGGCCCTGGAGAAGTGGGTGCGCCGCCACGGCACCCTGCTGACCTGGTTCTCCGCCGACGCGAACGGCACGGCGCTGCAACGGCACGCGGTCCCCGAGGAGCTGCTGTCCGTCGAGCCGGTCTCGCGCGGACACCACGAGTCCGCACCGATCCACGAACACCTGAAGGAACGCTTCGGCACGGACACCGACCCGATGCGGTGGCCGCCGTTCACCGCCGGAGCGGTACTCCACGCGGACGGCGCCTCGTCGACCGTGTACTTCGCCGTCGACCACAGCCACACCGACGGCTTCTCCGTGCTGCTCGTCTTCAGCGAGCTGCGCGCCCTCTACGAAGCCGAGATCACCGGCGTACCGGCGCCGCTGCCAGAGACCGGCAGTTACGTGGACGCCTGCACCCTCGACCGGGAGCGCGCCGCGCGCGTCAACGCGTCATCGCCCGAGGTGCGGCGCTGGATGGACTTCTTCCTCGCGGGGCCGCCGCCCGGCTTCCCGCTGGATCTGGGCACCGAGCCGGGGCAGACGTATCCGAGTGTGTCCGTGGACCTGGACCTGCTGGACACCGCGGAGGCCCACGCGTTCGCCCAGGCGTGCAAGGCGCACGGGGCCGGGTTCTCGGCGGGCCTGCTCAGCGCGCTGGGCATGGTCGGCCACGAGCTGGGCGGGCACGACGCGTACCGGGGGCTGACCGTCGTCCACACCCGCGACGAGCGGCGCTGGCAGTTCACCCAGGGCTGGTTCATCAACCTGGTGCCCGTGCAGTTCCCCGTCTCGGGCGAGGCCACCGGCTTCGGCAAGGTCGTCACCGGCGCGCAGCGCGCCTTCGACGAGGCGAGAACGCTGGCGGCGGTCTCCCCGCTGCGCATCGCCGAGCTGGTCCCCGGCGCCAGCCTGCAACCGGACGTCGCCTCCGTCGTGCCCATGACCTCGTATCTGGATTTGCGGCACGCTCCCGGGTCGCGCGACTGGGCGTCGGCGAACTGCAACGCTCTGGTCGGCCCCGGCCGCAGCAACGAGGTCCCGATCTGGGTGAACCGCCTGTGGGACCGCACGTATCTCAAGACCCGCTACCCGGACACCCCGGCCGCCCGCGCCAACGTCCCGCTGTTCCTGGGGCGGCTGCGCGAGGTGATGAAGAAGATCGCGCGCACCGGCGAGTACCCGTACGAGGCCGCGCTCTCCGCCCGCAGGTCACCGGCCCCGGCAGTCCAGGGGTAAGCCGTGCGGGTCACCACCATGGAGCGCTACCTCCCCCAGCCGGGCAGGCTCGTGGAGTTCGCGCCCTCAGCGGCCACGATGGCGCGACCGGCGAGCGAGGACCGCTCGCGCGTGCCGCCGTCGTTCAACCAGCGCTTCCACCTCGCCACGGCCGACCGCGACCCCGGCGGCCCGCGGCACTGGCTCGGCTGTTCCTTCGACATCGCGGGAACCGTCGATGTGGAGGCGCTGACCTCGGCGTTCGAGTACTGGGTCCGCCGCCACGAGGCGCTGCGCAGCAGCTTCACGGCGGGCCCGGAGGAGATCTGGCGGCTGCTCGTACCGGCGGAGAAGTACGAGATCGTGGCGGTGGACCGGGGGGAGTTCGGTTCCTCCCGGGCCCTGCGCGGGCGGCTGGAGGAACGGCTCGCCGACCGCTGCCACCCGCTCGGCCGCCCGCCGTATCTCCTCGCGGCCGTGGTGCGCCCCGGCTCGGGCACCGTTTTCTGCGGTTTCGACCACGGCAACATGGATGGCTACTCGCTGGCCATCGCCGTATACGAACTGCCGTTGATCTACGAGGCGTACGCCGCGGGCGCCGCCCCGCGGGGGCTGCCTGACGTGGGCAGCTTCGTGGACTACTGCGACCGCGAACAGGCCGCTCTCGCGGGCCCGCCGCCCGGCCGTGGTGACCCGCTGCTGCGGCGCTGGAACGACTTCTTCACCGCGTGCTCGGGCACCACCCCGTCGTTCCCGCTCGATCTCGGCCTCGCACCGGGCGAGCGGGCACCGCAGGCCACGGACGTGCGGCGGCTGCTCGACGGGGACGCCGCCGACGCCTTCGAGCACCGGTGCAAGGCGGCGGGCGGCTCGGCGTTCACCGGCGCGCTCACCGCCTTCGCGCTGGCCGCACACCGGCTCGGGGCGAGCGAGGTGCTGCGGCTGTGCACGCCGCTGCACACCAGGCACGACGACCGGTGGGCGCGGGCCATCGGCTGGTTCACCACCGTCGCCCCGCTCACCGTCGACGTACGAGGACTGGCCGACGCGGTGGAGGGCTCCGCCCGTACGCGTACCGCCTTCGCCGAGGCGCGGGACCTGGCCGAACTCCCGGTCGCCCAGGTGCTTCCCGCACTCGGCGACGACTTCCGGCGCTGCCGCGACGACGTGTTCATGGTGTCGTACATCGACTACCGACGGCTCCCGGGCGCCGAGCGGCACGCGGCGCACAACGCCGTCCACGTCAGCAGCGTGACGACGGCCGACGACGCGCAGTTCTGGCTGTCCCGCACCCACGAAGGTCTCTTCCTGCGCTCCCGCTTCCCCGCCACCGACCGGGCGCAGGGCGTGGTGCTCGGCTTCGCGGGAGAACTGGCGGACGTGCTGGCAGAGGCGCGGGCGGGTGATCGCGCACCCTTCCTGACCGGCTGACGCCCCGCCGCCGGGACAGGGCACGATGGTCACTGGCCGGTGGTCACTGGCCGGTGGTCACTGGCCGGTGGTCACTGGCCGGTGGCCGTCGCGACGGAGCGGCGGCCACCGCCATGCGGCACCGGCCGTCGCCAAGCAGCGTCCGGCCGTCGCCCCACCGCCCCCGATCCACCACGACCGGGCCCGGCGCACCCCCGGGCCCCTGGAGTACACAGCGTGCGCACCACCTCGACGGCACGCGCCGTCACCGATGCCCTTCAGCCCCGCAACGTCCTGCTGGTGGGCATGCTCGGCATCGGCCTGGCCGCCGCCGGAGACTGGTCCGGCCTGCCGTGGGGCCTGCTCGGCGCCGTGTGCGCCGGGCTCATCCCCGCCGGTTACATCGAATGGGAGCGCAAGCGCGGGACGTGGGGCGACCGGCATGTCATCGACCGCACCAAGCGGGCGCCGATCTTCTTCGTCATCCTCGGCTCCCTCGGCGTCGGCTCCGCCGTGATGGTCCTGGGCAACGCCCCCGTCGGCATCCTCGCCACGATGCTCGGCCTGTGGGCCATGACCGTGCTGCTCCTGGTCATCAACACCACCTGGAAGATCTCGGTGGACTCGGCGGTCGCCTCGGCCGTCGTGGCGCTGCTCGCCGTGGTGCACTCCCCGTGGTGGCTGCTCGGCTACCCGCTGACCCTCGCGGTGTGCTGGTCCCGGGTCGCGCTGCGCTACCACTCCGTGGCGCAGACCGTGGCCGGGGCGGCGCTCGGCGCGGCGACCACGGGTGTGTTCCTGTTCGTCTGACGACGCGCCTTCGTGTTCGTCTGACGATGCGCCGCGCCACCGCCCGGCCGCCTGGCGGGGGTGGAAACGCACCGCGGCCGACTGCCGTGGAAGGCAGTCGGCCGCGGCCGGCCGAGCGCGATGGCTCAGCGGTGGTTCAGCGAGTGGTGCGGGTGGTCGCGCCGGCTGATGCGGCGCGGGGCCCGTACGGCGGCCTTCTACGGCTCGTACGAGCAGGGTGAGGCGGCGCCGCTGTACGCGGTGCTGGTCACGCGTCCGTCTGGTGGGAGCCGAGCAGCGCCGACGCCGTCTCCATCGGGGTGAGGACGGGGGCGGGCGCGGGGGCGTCGTCGGCGGGGGTGCGGCACGTGAAGCCGAGCCGGGTCAGCGCCCTGACGACCTCACTGGTGGTGAAGTCGCGGCGGTCCTGCCGGGTGATCACTTCACCCACCTGCTTCACGGGGAAGGACCGGCGACCGATGATCACAGACGCGTCGGTGATCGGCTCGGGCTTGATGCGCTTCATCGACTCCTGCACCTCGCTCTTGAGAAGGTCGAAGGGGAAGCGGGCGATGACGCAGCGCATAGTGCCTCAGCAGGGTCGAGGAGAAAGCCGGAAAAGCATTGCCTGACCCGGTGTGGGTCGTCGTGCGAGGGCGGGGACGCCCCGAGAGGGTTAAACCCGTACTCGTCGATCGTGGAGGGCCTGGCAGCGCCCGTACTCGCAGGGCGCTGTCCGCGTCACTCGGAGAGGTCGCGGAGGAGGGAAAAGGCCTCTTACCCTGAACGATGCCCCACAGTCGGGTCTGCTCGCAATACCAAGAGCCGCCATGTTGGATGGTCACCTGGGGCTCCCACTTCACTCCAGTGAAGTACGGAGCCCACCGGGTGACCATCTGACCTGCGGTTATGCGGCGCTGCGGTAGGTGGAGCGGCGACGGCCCTGACCGGAGCGGCTGCCCCGGCTGCGGGACGAGGACGACGCGCCGCGCTGGGCGCGCTCCGCCGCCGGTGCGGTGATGGTGACGGGGACACCGGCCGGTGCCTGGGCACCGGTGATGCGGCTCAGCTCGGCTTCGCCGGAGCGCACCGGGGTGACCTGCGGGACGATGCCCGCGTTGGCCATCAGGCGGGTCATGTCACGGCGCTGCTCGGGCAGCACCAGCGTGACGACACTGCCGGACTCGCCCGCGCGGGCGGTGCGTCCGCCACGGTGCAGGTAGTCCTTGTGGTCGCTGGGCGGATCGACGTTGACGACCAGGTCGAGGTTGTCGACGTGGATGCCGCGAGCGGCGACGTTGGTGGCCACCAGCACCGTGACGTGCCCCGTCTTGAACTGGGCCAGCGTACGGGTGCGCTGCGGCTGGGACTTGCCGCCGTGCAGGGCCGAGGCGCGGACTCCGCTGTTCAGCAGGTGCTTCGTGAGCTTGTCCACCGCGTGCTTGGTGTCCAGGAACATGATCACCCGGCCGTCGCGGGCGGCGATCTCGGTCGTGGTGGCGTGCTTGTCGGCGCCGTGCACGTGGAGGATGTGGTGCTCCATCGTGGTGACCGCGCCCGCTGAGGGATCGACCGAGTGGACCACCGGGTCGTTCAGGTAGCGACGGACCAGCAGGTCCACGTTGCGGTCGAGGGTGGCGGAGAACAGCATCCGCTGGCCCTCGGGGCGCACCTGGTCGAGCAGGTGGGTCACCTGGGGCATGAAGCCCATGTCGGCCATCTGGTCGGCCTCGTCCAGCACGGTGATGCCGACCTGGTTCAGACGGCAGTCGCCGCGGTCGATGAGGTCCTTGAGGCGACCGGGAGTCGCCACGACGACCTCGGCTCCGGCGCGCAGCGCACCGGCCTGCCGACCGAGGGACATTCCGCCGACGACGGTGGCCATCCGCAGCTGCAGCGACCGGGCGTACGGGGTGAGGGCATCGGTGACCTGCTGGGCGAGCTCCCTGGTGGGAACCAGGACGAGAGCCAGCGGCTGCCGGGGCTCGGCGCGCTGCCCGGCGGTGCGGGCGAGCATCGCCAGGCCGAAGGCGAGGGTCTTGCCCGATCCGGTGCGCCCGCGGCCCAGGACGTCCCGGCCGACCAGCGCGTTCGGGAGCGTGGCCGCCTGGATCGGGAACGGCTCGACCATGCCGAGGCTGGTGAGCGTGCTCAGCAGCGGGGCGGGCATGTCCATACCGGCGAAGGACTCGACGGGGTCGAGCGCCGGGGTGATGGTGACGGGGAGAGCGAACTCTCCCTGCACCTGGGCGGGACGGCGCCCATAACCACCCGAACGGCCGGAGCCGCCGGAGCGGCCCGAGCCCTGGGAGCCGAAGCGGCTGCCACCCCGGCCGGAGCCGGAGGAGCCGCCCGAGCGGGTGCGGGAGTAGCGGTCATTCGAGCGGGGTGAGCGGTTCATGCGGAACCTTTCCTCGATGCGGCGCGTATCGAGGAATTCTCGGCAGCAGAAGCCGCATGAAGAATCGCAAGAACGGGCCGGAAAAAGACGCAAACGAAGCCGGGCGCCATACGGCGGCCCACTGCGTCGAAAGGGCGTCGGCATCGGCTCATGCAATGGCGGCCGATATGCCAGATCATGGGGCTGGGCGGACCGTGGTCCAGCCGGAGCCTGGGTGGTTCGACAGCAGCCAGTGCTGCTGCTCGCCTGCTCACGGGCACCTTCACGGTGCGCGGAGCGCGATAAAAGGCAACGAGCCGGGGCCCGCACCCAAGTGCGGGCCCCAGCTGCGTCGTACGCTTTAGCGTCAGGCGGGAGTGATGTTCTCGGCCTGCGGGCCCTTCTGGCCCTGCGTGACGTCGAAGTTCACCTTCTGGCCTTCCTGAAGCTCACGGAAGCCCTGGGCGGCGATGTTCGAGTAGTGGGCGAAGACGTCAGCGCCGCCGCCGTCCTGCTCGATGAAGCCGAAACCCTTTTCCGCGTTGAACCACTTCACGGTGCCAGTAGCCATATCAATTTCTCCTTCGGGGCAGAGCCCGAAGCCCGCACTGTGCGGACTCCGCGTCGCCGCGATGATTGCCCCGTCCGGGAAATAAATCCCGGAAATACAAAAGTGCGCCTACCAGTCGTAACAACTGGCAAGAGCACTTGAAGTCTTTGGGAACCACAACTGCAACTGAGATCGACAGTAGCACGGAGCAAGCCGAGCGGCACGGAAAGTTTGCCTACTCCGCCCGCCGAGACATAAAGCCTCCTCGCACATTGCGGTAATTTCTCCCACTGCGGCAATAGATATTTATGTCCGCCGGGTACAGGGCCGCCCGCGTGGGGGGCTCGCCGCCCGCTCGCCGGGGCCGCCCTGGTCTGGACCTCAGGAGCTGTTGCTCGCGCCGTGGCCTGTGGCCGGCCGACGCAGTTGTTCGTTCAGCTGGAGCGCTTCTTCCAGCTGGTCTTCGAGGATCACGATCCGGCAGGCCGCGTCGATCGGCGTTCCGGCGTCCACCAGCTCACGGGCGCGGGCGGCGACGCGCAGCTGGTAGCGGGAGTAGCGGCGGTGGCCGCCCTCGGACCGCAACGGGGTGATGAGCCGTGCCTCGCCGACGGCTCGGAGGAAGGCGGGAGTCGTGCCGATCATCTCGGCGGCGCGGCCCATCGTGTACGCCGGGTAGTCGTCATCGTCGAACCTGTCGGCGGCCTGCTGTTTGTTCTCTGCGGTCATTTGCACCTCTTCTGGTACGCATCGAGGGGCCCCGGTGCTGTACGGCACCGGGGCCCCGAGGGGTTCAACACCATCTACCGGCGCTGTGCGCCGTTCTGTTTCCGCACGGCCGCCTGGGAGGGCAGGGGTGCGGGGATCGTGAATGCGTAACCGAGGACCACCTTCCAATCCAGGGTCTGCGGTACCCGAGCGGATCTCGTCCTCGCCCGGGCGATCCTGATGGCGTCTGCTCCTCTCTCTCACTGCGAAGGGACGGGTACTGCTCTTGTGTCGCGGTGCGGTCCGGCGGCCCTGGGGGCCGCCCGGCCCGGCAGTCAGCCGAGGGACCTTCTCGCACTTCCCGGCCCCACGTCTCCACTGCCGTGCCGCGCTACCGCTCGTGGCAGTTCGTCTCTGCCACGCCGTTCACGACTTCGTTGGCTACAAGAAAAACCCTAACCGCACCGCCGCCCGATGTCTACCGCCGCCATGACAGGTTTTGCCGTGTCAATGAGAGAAGTTATTGACGTGCGAACGAACTGCCGCCGGGCGTCCGCGACCGGCCCCACCGGTGTCCGGGGAGCCGGCGTGACCTCCGTCTCCCCGGCTGGGGCCGCCCCGGCGGACGGCCGGGCCACCGGGAGAGGAGGTCTGGTGGCGGCCGGAAGGCAGGGCGTAGAACGGGTGCGTGACCACTCCTGAGGCTCATGAGCTCACGACCGACGAGATGCTGCGGGCGAACCAGGAGAACTGGGAAGCCCGTACGCCCGTGCATGTCAGCAGCGACTTCTACGGGCTGGACGGCTCGCGGACCAGCGCCGACTGGTTCGTCCCCTTCGAATGGGAGGACCTGGGGGATCTCCACGGCCAGGACGTCCTCCACCTCCAGTGCCATCTCGGCACGGAGACAGCCGCCTTCGCCGAACGCGGTGCGGCCCGCACCGTCGGCCTCGACTTCTCCCCGGCCGCGCTGGCGCAGGCCCGACGGCTGGCGGCGGCCGCCGGGCAGGACATCGAGTACGTCGAGGCCGACGTTCACGACGCTGTCGCGGCGCTGGGCGGACGACGGTTCGATGTCGTCTACACCGGCAAGGGGGCGCTGTGCTACCTGCCGGATCTGACGCGGTGGGCGCGGGTGGTCAGCGCACTGCTCCGGCCGGGCGGCACGCTGTACGTGATGGAGTTCCACCCGCTGCTCAACGCGCTGGGGGACGTCCCGGCCCCCGATGAGCAGCACCTGCTGCTGCACCAGGACTACTTGGGCGGACGTGGCCCGCTGCGCAGGCACACCCCGCACACGTACACCGACGGTCCGCCGCTGACCGCGGCCACGACCTGTTACGAGTGGCGGCACGGGATCGGGGAGATCGTCAGTGCCGTGATCGGCGCGGGCCTGACCGTCGATGTGCTCCGTGAGACGGACCTGCTGCCGTGGCGGCGGTTCGACGCGATGGAGCCCGCGGCGCACCGGGGCTGGTGGCGGCTGCCCGCGCACGAGCCGAAGATCCCGCTGATGTTCGCGATCCGCGCGGTGGCCCCGGGCGCCGACCACGGGTATCCGGCGCAGGAGTGCGCCGCCACCAGGGGCGCGAGGAACCGCGCGACCAGCCACAGCACACCCGCACTCCGCGACGCACAGGCAGGGACTCCCCCCGCGCACCGCGACGGGAACCGCAGCGCCGCGACGGGAGCCCCAGGACAGCGGGGGCCGCGGTGAGCGGCCGGGTCACGCGTCGGCCGTCATCAACCTCGCGTAGCGGGCACGGCCGAAGCTCGCCGCCAGCGTCAGCGGCACCGCGAGGACGGCGGCGACCAGGAAGAGCGGGCGGTACGCGTGGCGTTCCGCCGCGCCCGCCGCGAGGCTGCCGGCCAGCGCGCTTCCCACGTACAGGGCGACACCGAACAGCGCGACGCCGGTGGCCCGCGCGGTCGGCGCCAGTCCCGTCGCCCAGGACTGGAGGGTGGAGTGCGTGAACGACCAGCCGCCGCCGAGGAGAAGCGCGGTGACGATGAGGGCGGGCAGCGACTGGCTGACGGCGGCGATCCCGTAGGCGAGGGCGGTCTGTCCGCCGCCCGCCGCGATGATGACCGCCGGTGCCCACCGGCCGACCAGGCGTTTGACCAGTCGCGCCGCCGTCATGGACCCGATCCCGTACAGCGCGGCGACCCCTCCGGCGAGCGCCGCCGGTACGCCGCGGTCCTCCAGCGCGGGCGTCAGATACGTCAGGAACCCGAGGAGCACCGCGCCCTCCAGCAGGGCGACGGCCATCACGTACCACTGCCACCGTGACCGGATCACCGTCCGCAGCGGCGCGAAGAGCGAGGCCGGGGGCTGCCGGGGCGGCTCGGGCAGCCGCCGCAGCGCTACCGCGAGGTAGGCGGCGAGCATGCCGGGCAGGGCGAACACCAGCCGCCAGCTCGCGTAGTGCGCGAGCACCCCCGCCACCACGCTCGCCAGCGCTGTGCCCACCGCGAAGGCCGACATCAGATCACTCAGCGGACCCTGCCGCCGCTCGGCGGGGACCGTGTCGCCGAGGTACGTCAAGGAGGCGGCGATGGAGGCGGCGAAGAACCCGCCCGCCACGGCGCGGGCCGCGATCAGCACCGTGGCGTTCGGCGCGAGCGCCGAGCACAGCGCGGCGACGGCGGCCCCGGCGAGGGACACCCGCATCACAACGACGCGCCCGAACCGGTCACTGGCCAGCCCCCACACGGGCTGCGACAGCCCGTAGCAGAGGTAGTAGGCACTGGCGGCGAGGACAGCTGTCGACAGCGGAACGTGGAGCTGTGTCCCGATGAGGACCAGCATCGGGGCGATGCAGAAGCGGTCGAAGTTGCTGACGAAGCCCGCAGCGCGCAGCAGCCGCAGCGAGCGGGACGACAGACCGGAAGCCTGCGGCTCAAGAGGTGTCGGCTCAGGGGACGGCAGATCCGGGGTCGAAGAAGTCCTGGAGGGCATTCGAGGCGTGGTCATGAAGGCTGTTCTCCTCACAGGCCCGGGAGGTTTCCCCGCGCCTCAACCAGCCCATCAGCTCCACAGCCGGCCGCCGCCCCTCAGCCGATTACCATCGCTCACAGCCTGGGGACCGTACTGGGGCCCAGGGGCGCGGGCCACAGCGTGGGACAGGGCCCGGGGGGAGCGGGAGGGGCGAGATGGGCGTGGCCGAGCCGCCCCGCGCGCATCGCTCGCCGCGCGGCGAGCTCGGCGCCTTCCTGCGCTCCCGCCGCGAACGCCTCACCCCCGGCCAGGCGGGGCTGCCGCAGTCACCGCGCAGGCGTACGCCAGGGCTGCGCCGGGAGGAGGTGGCCGAGCTGGCGGGCATCAGCACCTCTTGGTACGCGTGGCTGGAACAGGGGCGAGTCCGCACGTCGGAGCAGGTACTCCGGGCGGTGGCGGGAGCACTGCGACTGGACGACGTGGAGACCGCGCATGTGCTGTCCCTCGCCGACGACGCGCCACGCGGGCCCCAGCAGTCGCCTGGCTGGGTCTCCAGGAATCTGCTGTCCCTGGTCGAGGCGCTGACGCCGAACCCGGCCGTGGTCCTCGACCCGCACTGGGACCTGCTGGCCTGGAACGACGGCTACGCGGCGCTGCTCACCGACCCGGCGCGGCTCCCGTCGAAGCACCGCAATCTGCTGTGGCTGGTCTTCTGCTGGCCACCGGCCCGCTCGTTGCTGGTGGAGTGGGAAACCGACGCCCGTCGCCTCCTCGGCCAGTTCCGGGCGTACGCGGCACGCCACCCCGACGACCGGCGGTACGCGGAGATCACCGAAGCGATCACCGCCGACGGGGACGCGGCCCGATGGAACGACGAGCACGAGATCGCGGGCTTCCAGCCTTCCGTACGCCGCTTCCACCACCCACAGGTCGGCGACCTGCGCTTGCGGTACGTGAAGCTGGCCGCCGTGGACGAGCCGGGCCACCGGTTCTTCGCGTATCTGCCCGACGGGCCCGCGGCGGAGGCCGCCGTGCGCAGGCTCACGGCGGCCTGAGCACCGGTACTCGGCTCCTCGCCTTGGTCGCTACCGCTGTCCTACGCGGTGTTCGCGGGGCGTGCCGGGAAGGGTGAGCCCTTGTCCGTGCGTCGTGGGCCGCGGGTGCGTCGTGGCTGGTCACGCGGTTCCCCGCGCCCCTGACCGGGGCACACCCCTACGCGGCCCGCCGCCGGACCCCCCTAGCCGTGAGCGGCGCCGCCGCTTCCCGTCGCCGCCGCGTCGGCGTGCACCGTGAAGGCCGCGGCGCGCGCCTTGCCGTCATGCGTGAAGTCGAGAAAAACGCGGTACTCGCCTGGCTTGGGAAGCATCACGGGGGCGTGCCAGGTGCCGTCTGCGGCACGGGTGGGATGCAGGCGCCGGTAGGTGTCGGAGTCGCGCCCCGCCACCACAAGCCGCAGTTCCGCGCCGCGCTCCTTCTCGCGCACGGTGACCTGGTGGCCGGTGCGGTCGCGGAGGGTGAAGCGGAGTGCGGCGCGGTCCCCGGCCGTGACACGTGGGGTCCGCACATCGAGGGCGTACCCGCCGTCCGCTATCCGGAGCCCGTGGCCCGCGTGCGCGCCGCCGCCGGATGAGGGATCGGGCTTACCGGGCGTCCGCTCGTGGTCACCGGCGTGGGCGGCCGGTTCGGGGTCGGAGAGGGGTTCCACTGCCGCGCCCACGCCGTACGCGCCCCCGAAGGCCGCGGCGAGGGCGGCGGTGAACGCGGCTGTCTTCAGTCCTGTGTTCATGAGGAGTCCCCTTCGTGGTGGCCGCCCGGTGGGCGGGTGGCCGACCCCTCCGAACTTACCCCCCGGGGGTATAAAGTCAAGCGGTGGCCAGAGGTTGCGCCGGATACAGCCCGGGGGTATACATGGACTCGTAAGCAATACCCCCTAGGGGTATGAAAGGTCCCTTCGGGGGCCTGAGGGGTTCGGGGTCGTCCCCGCAGGGCCCCGGAACCCACCACCGCCCCATCCACGCGAGGAGCAGCGATGACCACCACGGTTACCGAGACGGCTGAGGTCGAACTCGCCATCGGCGGCATGACCTGCGCCTCGTGCGCCGCCCGTATCGAGAAGAAGCTCAACCGGATGGACGGCGTGGAAGCCACCGTCAACTACTCCACCGAGAAGGCCAAGGTCAGCTACGCGGCCGATGTCAGCGTGAGCGATCTGATCGGCACGGTGGAGGCCACCGGCTACACCGCGGCCGTGCCCGCCCCGGCCCGGACCGGCACGACCGGCGAGGACGGCACGGGGGCCCCGCCCCCAGGGCCGGACGAGCTGCTGCCGCTGCGCCAGCGGCTGATCACCGCCGTCGTCCTCGCCGTCCCGGTGATCGCGATGGCCATGGTGCCGGCCTGGCAGTTCGAGTACTGGCAGTGGCTGTCCCTGACCCTCGCCGCGCCCGTCGTGACGTACGCGGCCTGGCCCTTCCACCGCGCGGCCTTCACGAACGCCCGGCACGGCGCGGCCACCATGGACACCCTGATCTCGGTCGGAACCAGCGCCGCCTTCATCTGGTCGCTGTGGGCGCTCTTCTTCGGCACCGCGGGCACCCCCGGTATGACCCACGGCTTCGAGCTGACCATCGCCCGCACCGACGGCGCGGGCAACATCTACCTGGAGGCCGCCGCCGGAGTCACCGCCTTCCTCCTCGCCGGGCGCTACTTCGAGGCGCGCTCCAAGCGCAAGGCGGGAGCCGCCCTGAAGGCGCTGCTCGAACTGGGCGCCAAGGAGGTCACCGTGCTGCGGGAGGGCCGCGAGGAGCGGATACGCACCGAGGACCTCGCGGTCGGCGACCGGTTCGTGGTGCGCCCCGGCGAGAAGATCGCGACCGACGGCGTGATCGTCGAGGGCAGCTCGGCCGTGGACGCCTCGATGCTCACCGGCGAGTCAGTGCCGGTGGAGGTGGCCACCGGCGACGCGGTGACCGGTGCCACGCTCAACGCGGGTGGGCGGCTCGTCGTGGAAGCCACCCGGATCGGCGCCGACACCCAGCTGGCCCGGATGGCCAAGCTGGTGGAGGACGCCCAGAACGGCAAGGCCGCCGCCCAGCGCCTCGCCGACAAGATCTCCGCGGTGTTCGTCCCCGTCGTCATCGCGCTCGCCCTCGGCACGCTCGGCTTCTGGCTCGGCAACGGGGCGGGGCTGACCGCCGCCTTCACCGCGGCCGTCGCCGTACTGATCATCGCCTGCCCCTGCGCCCTGGGCCTGGCCACTCCGACCGCGCTCATGGTCGGCACCGGGCGCGGCGCCCAGCTCGGCATCCTGATCAAGGGCCCGGAGGTGCTGGAGACCACGCGTGCGGTCGACACCATCGTCCTGGACAAGACCGGCACCGTCACCACCGGCAAGATGACCCTGCTCGCCGTGCACAGCGCCGAGGGCACGGACGAGACCGACGTCCTGCGGCTGGCCGGTGCCCTTGAGCACGCCTCCGAGCACCCCATCGCGCAGGCCGTCGCCGCCGGGGCCGTCGAGCGCGTCGGCGAGCTGCCGGTCCCCGAGGACTTCGCCAACATCCCCGGCCTCGGTGTCCAGGGCATCGTGAACGGCCACGCCGTCCTCGTCGGACGGGACGCCCTCCTGCGGGAGTGGGCCATGGAACTGCCCGCCGATCTGGCGCGGGCCAAGGCGGAAGCCGAGGCGGCGGGCCGGACGGCCATCGCGGTGGCCTGGGACGGCGAGGCGCGGGCGGTCCTCGAAGTCGCCGACGCGGTGAAGGAGACCAGTGCCGAAGCGATCCGGCAGCTGCGCGCACTGGGCCTCACCCCGATCCTGCTGACCGGCGACAACACCGCTGTCGCCGAGGCCGTGGCCCGCGAGGTCGGCATCGACGAGGTGTTCGCCGAGGTCATGCCGAAGGACAAGGTCGATGTCGTCAAGCGGCTTCAGTCCGAGGGCCGTTCGGTGGCCATGGTCGGCGACGGCGTCAACGACGCGGCCGCGCTCGCCCAGGCCGACCTGGGGCTGGCCATGGGCACCGGCACCGACGCCGCGATCGAGGCGGGCGACCTGACACTCGTACGAGGGGACCTGCGGTCCGCCGCCGACGCCATCCGGCTCTCCCGGCGCACCCTGCGCACCATCAAGTCCAACCTCTTCTGGGCCTTCGCCTACAACGTGGCGGCCCTGCCGCTGGCCGCCGCCGGACTGCTCAACCCGATGATCGCGGGGGCGGCGATGGCCTTCTCCTCCGTCTTCGTCGTGGGCAACAGCCTCCGGCTGCGGAGCTTCCGCGCCGCGAACTGATTCCGCCCATGAGCCGGAAGGGGGTGGACCGGGATTCCCGGTCCACCCCCTTCCGTATGCCATGCATGGCATGGCTTATTTCGCTGCTCCGTGGCTTGTTCAAAACGCTCAGCGTGCTTGCCAAACCGAATCCCGACCGGCCACACTCGAATGAGGCCACGGATATCTGCGGACGCGCCCGCTTTCCACCAGCTCCGCAATAGACATATGAGCTTACTGTTTTACGCTTTTGCCTGCGCCCCTGCTGGCCAGGGGCCGACGGTCCGCTGTTTTCCCTGTCGCTCATCACCGTAAAGAGAATTCTCCTGGAGGACGGCATGACCGCTCCCACTGCCGCTGATGTCGAGGCGGGACACGCCGCTTACAAGCCCCTCAATCTGAGGTTCTACGACCTCGCCGTGTATGGCGTGAACTGTCCGCTGCTGTGGAAGTGCCCGCCGCGCCAACTGGTGCGGATGTACAGCGGCAATATCTCCGAGAGGCACCTGGACATCGGCGTCGGCACGGGATATCTCCTCGACCGCTGCGTCAAACCAGGCCCCACCCAGCACATCACCCTGCTCGACATGAACCCGAACTGCCTGGCTCATGTCGCCCGCCGACTGTCCCGCTACGACGTGGCCACGGCCCAGGGCAACGTGCTGGAGCCCTTCCCGCTGCCGGAGAAGTCCTACGGCTCCGCCGCTCTCAACCTCATGCTCCACTGCGTTCCCGGCGACATCCCCTACAAGGCGGTCGCCTTCGACCATGCCGCGGCCTGCGTCCGCCCCGGCGGCAAGCTGTTCGGCAGCACGGTGCTCTCCAAGGGGGTGCCGGTCAGCCGCCCGGCCCAGGCCGCCATGGACCGGCTCAACGCCCGCAAGGAGTTCAACAACGCCGAGGACAGCCTGGACGACCTGCGCGAGGAACTGGGCCGCCGCTTCTCCGACTACCGGCTCCACGTCCGCGGCTGCACCGCCCTCTTCGCGGCGACCGTCGAATGAGCGTCGGATAAGCCCAGGTCCCCCGTGGACCGCCGGGGTCAGCTGTCCGAGCTGGTGATCATCGCGAACTGCGCTCCGAACGGGTCGAGAAGCATCGACATCCGGCCGATGCCCGGCGCGTCCTCGGGCTGCATCAGCGCGGTGGCACCGTGCTCGACAGCCGTGGCGACAGTGGCGTCGCAGTCCTCAGCCTCGAAGTACGGGTGCCAGTTCGGCTCGGGCGCCGCCTCCTGCTCCTCCAGCATGAACCGCATGATGCCGCCGTGTGACGCGTCGTGACCGCTGACTCCCGCGGGGGACACGACCGTGTAGTCGATGTTCTCCAGGGGCGCCTTCTCGGTCTCCCAGGCGAAGACGGAGCGGTAGAACTCGGTCGCCGCCCGCGCGTCCGTCGTGTGCAGTTCGGCCCAGCAGAGCGTGTTGGGGATGTTCACAGCGTCGAGCCCCTTCATGTCGCGGGGCTGCCAGATCGCGAATTCGGCGCCCGTCGGGTCCGTCAGCTGCGCCATGCGGCCCGCCGTGAAGACGTCGGCAGGGGCGACGCGGACCGTGCCGCCCGCGCGCTCGGCCTCCCGCACCGTGGCGTCAGCGTCGTCGGACTTGAAGTACAGCGTCCAGGAGGGCTTGGCGTCATCGCCGGCGAGCGGACCCACGGCGGCCACCGTCTTACCGTCCAGCTGGAGCATCCCGTAGCCCTGGGCGTCCGGGCCCGCCGACTGGAACTCCCAGCCGAACACCGCCCCGTAGAACTTCACGGCCGCTCCGGTGTCGCGCACCCCGAGATCGAGCCAGATCGGGGAGCCTGGAACGTAGTGAGTCGTGAGCATGACCTTGGTCCCTCCAACGTCTGCTGGTAGCGAGGCCCACACCCAGGGGGAGCGTGGGTGAGCCGCACTCTCTGGTTTTCTCAGCATGGCAGTGACCTCTGACACTGGCCGTGCGGCGCGGCCGGAAGCCGCGCCCAGGCCCACCGGTACGCCGTACGGGCCTCGTGACGATGCCCACGTGCCGTACTGGCGTGCTGGCACCTCTCCCAGAGCCTCCGTGTCGCCGTACCCAGCCGCAGTGCGGTCGGCGCGCGACCGGCGCACGGCCCCGGACGTGCGGAAAGAACGCAGGGAGGTGTGTGAGGGGAGACGGGTGTGTACGGCTGCGTGCGATACGTGAGGGACGCGTGAGGGCCGGACTCATCACTCGTACGGGTGACTGTTGGCGCGACTTATGACATCTTTGCTCGCCGAGGCCAGGCCGACACGAATCGCCGCCCCGGCCCCGCGCCTCCGGTGCGGAGGCGTCTGCCACCGCTGTGGAGAAGCGGCCCGGGCCTGCGGCTCGCGACCCCCCACGGAGGACCGGAAGATGAGCCGACACGACAGCGCGACCCCGCCCAGCGGCCGCAGAGCAGGGCAGGGCCGACGGGCCCGGGCGAAGAAGAAACCCCTCTGGGTGCCGGTGACGATCGCCGCTGTGGTCGCCGTCGGCGGCGTCACCGCCTTCGTCGGCACCGACGGTTTCGCGGGCGACTCCCGTACGGGAGAGAACACCGCCGCGCAGGCCAGCCGCGCGAAGGCCGCCGAGGACATAGCCACGCAAGACCCGTCGAGCAGCCCGAAGCCCGACGCGTCCAAGAGCCCGAAGGCGTCCCCCAGCAAGTCGAAGAAGCCGCGTCCGGCCCGGAGTTCGGCCAAGGACAAGCCGACCAAGCGCGCCGACAAGATCTCAGGACCGTCCCGCTCCAGCACCAGGGAACCCGCGAAGACGGGTACCGCTCCGGGGTCCGGCCAGGGGAACGGCAGCAACGGCAGCGGGAACGGTGACAGCGGCGGCAACGACAGGCCGCAGAAGCCGCAGCCCACCGCCGAAGGACCGGCCGGGGACGTCCTGCGGCTGGTCAACAAGGAACGTGCGTCCGCCGGGTGCCAGGCACTCAAGGCGAGCAGCACGCTCAACCAGGTCGCCTCCACCTACTCCGGTGTCATGGCCGACCAGCGGGAGCTCTCCCACACCGGCCCCGACGGCTCCTCCGTCGGCGACCGGGTCACCCGCGCCGGATACACCTGGTCCACGGTGGGCGAGAACATAGCCCGGGGGCAGGCGAGCCCCCAAGCGGTCATGAGCTCCTGGATGAACAGCCCCGGCCACCGGGCGAACATACTCAACTGCGACTTCCGCGAGATGGGCCTCGGCGTCAACAACGGGTCCGGCGGCCCCTGGTGGACCCAGGTCTTCGCGACCGGCCGCTGAACCACCCGCGGGCCCCCGCGCCACCCCCGCCCGCGCGTGCCGCCACACCCCGCCCGCGCGCGTGCCGCCACCGCCAGCTCGGACAGTCGCTGACGGCCCGCGCAGTCGCCGGCTCAGCGGCACGGAAACCTTCCGCGACCACCGGCCGTATCCCCTGGTGTGCGGGATGTAGGAGGATCAAGGACCAAGGGCGGCGCGGACGGTGCGCCAGCGCACCCGTCACCGAAAGGCCGCAACGTGGAGAGCGTGGACGACGTCGCGAGGCAGCAGCCCGCTGAGCGAGAGGAGCGGGCGGGCGGAAGCGAACCGCCCGCCCGGGGCGTACGGCTCGCTGAGGCTCGCGGCGCCGCCACCCGACTCGTCCGGTCCTCGCTGCGGTTCCCGCAGGGCCGCGCGCGCCGCTTGGCCGCGTGCTGCGCGGCGCTGCCGCTCGTGCTCGTGACCGTGGTGACCGGCTGCCGGGCCGCCGACTCCGACGGGTTCACCCCGGTCCCGCAGCTGCTCGCCTTCCTGCCCTGGCTGCTGCTGCCTGCGGCCTTCGGGCTGCTGCTCATGGTCATGGCCCGCTGGGCGGCGGGCTGTGTGTGGGCCCTGGTCGTCCTGGCCGTGACCGGGTGGTACCTCCAGCCGTACGACGGGGCCGGGGCGACCGGCGAGCCGCGCGGCCCGGCGGTGGCGCGACTGCGGGTCCTCTCCGCCAACCTGGAGTTCGGCGGGGCGACCGACGGGCTGCTCGCCGCGCTGCGCAGCGAGCGGCCCGACCTGGTCTCCGTCCAGGAGTGCGACGACCGCTGCGCGAAGGCCCTCAACTCCAAGGCGGTACGCGCCGCTTACCCGTACCGGAACATCGTCACCGGAAGCCCGGCGGAGGGCTCGGCCATCTTGAGCGTGTTCCCGCTGCGCGACGAGAAGGGAGTGCCCGGCTCCCTCTCGATGCCCGGCTCGCGGGCGCGGATCGCCGGGCAGTGGGTACGCGTCCAAGTCGCGCACCCTATGCCGCCGTTGCCCGGCGAGCTGGACGTGTGGCGCACGGAACTCGGACGGCTCCGCGCGTACGCCGCAAGCCGGGGCGACGAGCCCACCCTGATCGCCGGGGACTTCAACGCCTCCCAGGACCACGCGGCGTTCCGGAACCTCCTCGACACGGGCATGCGGGACAGCGCCCGGCTGGCCGGGGTCTCCCGTACACCGTCGTGGCCGTCGATGACCACGCCGATGCTCGGCACCCAGATCGACCATGTGCTGATCAGCGACGCCCTGTGGCCCCGCGCGGCGCGCTTCCTCGATCTCGCGGACACCGACCACCGGGCCCTGCTCGTCGAACTCGATCTGTACGCGACACGCCCAGCCGCCCGCTAGCGGGCCCGCCCGGTGCTCGTGCCACCGCTACCCCTACTACCCCTACCGCTACCGGACGGCCACGGCCGCGACCGGCTCCTGGAGCTCTGTCACCCACTGATCCACGGGACCGCAGCAGTCCAGGTACAGCTCACGTGAGTAGCCGGTCGAGCGGTAGCCACCTGCCTCGATCCAGCGGGCCAGTGCCTGCACCGTCGGCATGATCTTGTCCATGGAGCCCCGGTGCACGATGGTCGCGGCGGTCTCGATGCCGGGCAGGTCCACGATCGCGAACCGCTGGCCGTCGCCGGGTTCCACCGACACCGTCACCCCGGCGTGCACGATGACCGCACCCTCAGTGACGGCGGCACCCTCGGCGACCGAACCCTCGGTGACCGCGCCGACCCCGTCGGCCGGGGCGTCCTCGTAGTACGCGACACCGGGCCCGGCCGGGGTCACGCCCGCCTCGCGCAGCCGCCGGAACAGCTCCTCGTACAGCGGCTGGATCACCGGGCCGATGTGTTCGGGCCCGAAGCTCGCGGCGGTCCCCGTCAGCTCGGCCAGCCGGACCGTCGGCACGCTCTTGAGCACCACTTCTTCCGTGGGCATCCGGCCCTCACTCTCGATCGTCTGGAGCCTCACCTCGACCCCGGCGAGCCGGGCGGCGTCGGCCGCCATCGCCTCTTCCAGTTCCGCGCGGCGCAGCCGCAGCATGCCGCGCAGTTCCCCGGTGCTCACCTCCTCGTCCAGTACGGCCCGCACCTGCTGGAGTGTGAAGCCGAGATCCTTCAGGGCGATGACGCGGTTGAGCCGGGCGAGCTGGCCCGCCTCGTACGACCGGTAGCCGCTGGCCGGGTCGACGTAGGCAGGCCGCAGCAGTCCGATGGCGTCGTAGTGGCGCAGCATCCGGACCGACACGCGGCCGTATTTGGCGAAGTCTCCGATGTTCAGCATGACGTCTCCCAGTGCGGTGCCTCACACGGTGTCATGGTCAAGACGTGCCCCCGGAGTGAGCCCGTGCCCGCGCGGGGCGTGGCGGCGCCCCGGGGCGCCGCACCGGGCCGCCGGGAGCCGGGGCGGCCGGTCGCCACGGGGGTTTGCGGGCGGCCGGGTCGGTTACCCGTCATCGGCGTGAGCGACACGCGACAGACCACGCGACAGACCAAGCGGTCGGATACGCGCCAGGCGGCACAAGCCCAGGCCCGGCGGGGCCGCGGTGACCAGGGCAGCGACCAGGGCCGTGACCGGGACAGTGCGCGCAGCAGTGGCCGGGACTCCACGCGCCGGGCGCGCGGTGGTGGGCGTACGCGCCGTGACCAGGGGCGTGTCATCCGCGTAGGGAAGCGCTCCCTCGACATCAGCCGCCCCGAGAAGGTGCTGTTCCCCGACGCCGGACTGACCAAGTCCGACCTGGTGGAGCACTACCGCGCGGTGGCCCGGCGGGCGCTGCCGGAGCTGCGTGGGCGGCCCGTGATGATGGAACGGCACCCGGACGGCATCGGCGGCCGCCCGCTCATGCAGAAGAACGCGCCGGACTACTTCCCCGACTGGATACCCCGGGCCGTGATGGCCAAGGAGGGCGGCGAGGTGACGCACGTGGTGTGCGACGACGCCGCCACGCTCGTCTATCTCGCCGATCAGGCGTGCGTCACTCCGCACCGCTGGCTGTCCCGCGCCGACAAGCCCGACCATCCCGACCGGCTCATCTTCGATCTCGACCCGGCCGAAGGCGCACCCGATGACGGTGGCACGGGCGGCGAGGAGCGCGCGGGCGCGGATTTCGAGGACGTACGGTGGACGGCGCACCGGCTCTGCGAGCTGCTGGACGAACTCGGGCTGCCCGCACAGCTGATGACCACGGGATCGCGCGGCCTGCACGTCATCGTCCCGCTCGACCGGCAGGCCGGCTTCGACAGCGTACGGGCCTTCGCCCGCTCGGCCTCCGACCTCCTGGCCGACCGCCACCCCGACCGGCTGACCACCGAGCAGCGCAAGGCCGACCGCCGGGGGCGGGTCTATCTGGACACGCTGCGGAACGGGTACGCGCAGACGGCCGTCGCCCCGTACGCGGTGCGCGCCAAGCCCGGCGCTCCCGTGGCCACGCCCATCACGGCCGGTGAACTGGACGATCCGGAGCTGCGCGCGGACCGCTGGACCCTCACCACCATCGGTGACCGGCTCTCCGGGCCCAATCCCTGGCCGGGCTCGGTGATGCGCGGCCGGTCACTGCGGACGGCGACCCGCCGTCTGGCCAAGCTGACCGGCGGCTCCTGAACCCCCCTGACCCCCGCCGCCCGCCGTCCTGCCCGACCGGCCCGCGCCGCGCCCGGCATGCGCGACACACCCCGGCTCAGCTTTCGCTGGGGTGGTAGGCGCTGAGCCGCGCGAAGGGGTCGGGCTCCATGCCGGTGGTCGGCCAGCTCTGCTCGCGGCGCCAGCGGTCGCTCTCCGCCGTCAGCGCGTCCCAGAGGATGTTGAGCGGATGCCCGTGGTCGTACGAGTCCCGCTCGCCCCGCCGCGTGAACGCTCCCAGCAGCACCTCGACCGGTGGCCCGGCGTCGTTGACGAGCTCCACGACCCGCAGGCCGCGTGCGTACGCCGTCCTGGGGTCGTGGGCGGCCTGGCCCACGCCCGTGGTGACCAGCATGCAGCCGTCCAGCAGCCCCGAACGCAGCAGCTCGTAGCCGTAGTTGACGGTGTCGATCTCAGCGGCGACGTTCACGCGGTTGCGGTAGTCGGCGCCGAACCACCCATGCAGCACCCCGGACATCAGCCCGCTGGTGGACACCACGAGGGGCAGCCGCCGCAGTTCGCTGGCGACGACGGTCGGGCCTGGCAGCCGGCTGGCCGGCAGATTGGTGAGCACGGAGAGCCCGCTGCGCCGCCACTCCATGACGTCGAAGGCCGCGAGGGCGTCATCGGTGCCCGGCCTCGTCACGACGCTGCCGCATACCAGGTCCACCTCTTTGGCCCGCAACTTGGGCAGCACGTCCCTGGTCCTGACGTGGCCGACCTTCAGCTCGATGCCCCGGCTCTGGAACTCCTCGGCGACCCGCTCCCCGGCACCCGCCAGATAACCAAGAGTAAAACGGGTCGTACCCACCTCCAGTGACTTACCGAGCCGCCGCCTGGAATCGTGGATTCCGTCCAGCCACTCATCCAGCGTGGCGCGCGCCAATTCGACCAGCGCCTCTCCCGTGCGGGTGAACAGCACATCTTTTCCGCGCCCCTGCTTGAGCACGAGCGGTTCACCGCACAGTTCGCGGAAATTGCGGTTCATCGTGTCCAGCTGCTTCTGCACGCTCGACTGCTCACGGCCCAGCATCCGGGCGGCGCCGAGGGCCGTGCCGGTCTCCCTGACCGTGATCAGGGTGCGCAGCTGGTCCATCGTGGTGTCCAGCAGCGGTAAGGGGCTGTGCAGCGGTCTGCCTCGACCGTTCAGCGACGTCGGTCCCAGCGGGCTGGGTACGGACATGGATGCCTCTCGCCTTCCAACTGTGCCCTTTTTAGCGGACCCATGAGTTTACGCCGGACCCACTCATGCGAATCACAAGGTCAATTGTCGGGAAAACGGCGCCTTTTATGGTCATCGGCGGCTGCGGCACGCGCTTGGGGACGGCCGGAATACGCGGTTTCAGCGTGCGTTGCCCTGCCCGTAGTTTCGCCGGTACGGTCCCCTCCAGGTGCGGCCACACGAACTCCGTTCCGGGCGAGCGGCGAACGGAAGGAACACGGAGACTCCATGCGCGCACTCACCACCGGCACGCGGATCGCCGTGGCATCGGCGCTGGCCCTCCTTGGGGGATGTGCCGGTGACGACGCGGGCGGCAGCGACGCGGACAGCGGGAAGCGGCCGCGGCACACGGTGGTGTTCGAGGCGACCGGGGTCGGTACGGGGCCGGGGAAGGCGAAGATCGACGTCAGCTACACCCTGGACGCGGGCGACCCCTCCGCGACACCCGACGCGAACTCCGATGGAAAACTCGGTGGCAGACCCGATGGGAAGAACGGCGGGACGTCGGGTGGCAAGCCCGGCGCCATCGAGAAGAGGGACCTCAAGGGCGTCTCCTCCGGCTGGTCCACGCGGTTCACCGGCAGCGCGGGCACCTACCTGTACGTCATCGTGGGCGCCATCGGGCCGACCGACGCCGTGGGCTGCCGGATGCTCGTCGACGGCAAGGTCGTTGAGGAACACAAGCTCAAGAAGGGCGGGCCCGCCGTCACCCAGTGCGCCGGCTTCGTCAGGTGACACGGCACCGCCTCCCCGGGCCGCTGCCCGGGGAGGCGGTGCCTGAGCGGGGCCAGCGCCCGCCCCGCGGGTGCGCTACGCGCCGATGTCGCCGCCGTCACGGCGCCACACGCTGATGACCGAGGGACGCACCAGCTTGCCGGGGCCGTCCGGCCAGGTCGACTTGGGCTTTTCGACCGAAGCGCCGTCCAGCTCGCCCGGGTGCTGCACAGCGACCAGCACGCGCTGCTCCTGGACGATCGGGCCGCAGGTCTCCGCGCCGTTCGGGACGGTCAGGAACTGCTTGACCTCGCCGCGCCGCTTGCCCGCCGTCGCGACGCCGAACAGGCCGTCGTGGTTGCCGAGGGCGTTGCCGTCGGTGGAGATCCACAGGTTGCCGTGCTGGTCGAACGTGATGTTGTCCGGGCAGGAGATCGGGCTGACCTGGTCCTTGGGGAAGCCGCCGAAGTAGGTGTTCGGGTCCTCCGGGTCGCCGCACACCAGGAACAGCCGCCAGGTGAAGCGGTCGGCGGCCGGGTCGTCCCAGTGCTCCGCCAGCTCAAGGATCTGGCCGTGCTTGTTGTTGTTGCGCGGGTTCGCCTCGTCGGCGGCCGCCTTGCCCTTGGCGCCCCGGTCCTTGTTGTTGGTGAGCGCGATGTAGACGCGCCCGGTGCGCGGGCTCGGCTCGACGTCCTCGGGGCGGTCCATCTTCGTGGCGCCCACCTTGTCGGCGGCGATGCGCGTGAAGACGTACACCTCCTCGGCGGTCATGCCGTCGACGTGCGAGGTCTTCCCCGTGGCCAGCGGAATCCACTCGCCGCCGCCGTCGAACTCGCCGTCCTCCGGCAGCTTCCCCGAGCCGTCGATCTCCTTCGCCGGGCTGTCCCCGGTGAACTTCGCGACGTAGAGGGTGCCCTCGTCCAGCAGCGTCCGGTTGTGCTCGCGGGCGGCGCGGCTGCTGCCCTTCTTCATCGCCTTCGAGGAGACGAACTTGTAGAAGTAGTCGAACCGTTCGTCGTCGCCCATGTACAGCACCGGGCGGCCGTCGTCGGTCAGCCGGGGCTCGGCCGCCTCGTGCTTGAACCGGCCGAGCGCGGTCAGCTTGCGCGGGGTGGAGTCCGGGTCGTACGGGTCGATCTCGACGACCCAGCCGAAGCGGTTGGGCTCGTTGGGCTCCTCCAGCGTGTCGAAGCGCTTGTCGAAACGCTCCCACTTGCGCTCGGACGCCTCGCCGTCGATGCCGTACCGGGCGTAGCGCTCCTTGGTCTTCGCGTCGGTGACCTTGTCGCCGTTCGCGAAGTACTGGTCGAAGTTCTCCTCCCCGGAGAGCACGGTGCCCCACGGGGTGATGCCGCCGCCGCAGTTGTTGAGCGTGCCGAGGACGCGCTTGCCCCTGGGGTCGGCGGACGTGCGCAGGAAGGCGCTGCCCGCGGCGGGGCCGGTCACGTCGAACGGCGTCGAGCCGGTGATACGGCGGTTGAGGTGGTGCCTCCGGAGCGCGGTCAGCTTGCCGGACCCGCGGTCCTCGGCGGCCACGACGACGGAGAGGCCGTGCGCGGCGATGCCGATCTCGACCTGCTCGCGGGTCGGGTTGTCCGCGTCGTACCCGGCGAACATCAGCACCTCGTCGGTGTACTCGTGGTTCACCACGAGCAGCTGCCGGTGCCGCTCGTGCGGTACGTCGAGTACGGCCATGTAGTCGCAGTTGTAGCCGAACTGCTTGGCCTGGGCCTTCGCGTTCTGGCCGGTCGCGTCGAAGTCGGGCGCGCCGCGGAGGATCGGCTCGCCCCACCGGATCACGATGTTCTGCTCGTACCCGTCGGGGATGACGACGGTGTCCTTGGTGTTGGGCGCGACGGGCTCGAACCGGAGTCCGCGCGCCGCCTTGCCCGTCCCGTGCGCCTTGCTGTGCCCCTTGCCACCGTGCGCGGCGACGGCCGGCGCGGCGGCTGCCTGCGGCGCCTGGCCGAGTCCGGCCACCGCGCCCGTAGCGGCGGCCACGGAGACGACGGCGCCGGCGCGCAGCACGTTGCGGCGCGAGAGGGCGCCGGCGATCACATCGCCGACGTACGCGTTGCCGCTGGTGTTGGGCACCGCGTGGAAGCAGGCGTCACCGCAGCGGTACCGGCAGGTCAGCGCGGAACGACCGCCTGGGTGCGAGCTGATCAGTGGCAGGAGCTTGCGCACGTCTTCCCCTTCACTTGGGTCTACCGGCGCGGCCCGCGCCGACACGATGTCGGAATCCATCCGCCGTGAAGCTATGGGCGCCGAGCCGCGCGGCGGCGACGTACGGGTGAATCGGCGGTGAACGACGCACGTCCGTCGTTACTTACGGTGAAGTCATGGCCCGACCGCACTCCGCCCTTCGTGCGACCCTCCGCGCGCCCCGTTCAGCGCGCGCGAAGGGCCCGCTAGCCTTACGTGTCCGGCCCGGCATGCGCGTTCCGGCACACTCCGGCGATTTCGGTACCACGGACATGCATCGCACGTGAAAGGTGAGGGGTTTCTTCCATGGGCATACGGGACCTGCTGCGCAACGTTTTCGGGCGTTCACGGACGACGTCCGAGGAGAGCACAACGGCTCAGCCGCCCGCGACCACTCCCGAGCACACGGCCGAGCGCACGGCCGAGCACGTCGCCGGGCCCGCCACCGAGCGGTCCGGAGTGGCGTCCGAAGCAGCGGAGGGCGTATGGGAGTCGGAGCACGCGCCGGTGCGTGAGCCGGTGACCGAGCCTGCTTCCAAGCCGGTCGTGCAGACCGCGCCGGAACCGGTCAGTGAGCCGGTCGCCGAGTTCGCGGCTGAGCCCGTGGCCGAGCCGGTACGGACCGCCGCCGCCGAACCGACGCGCGAACCGCAGCCGGTGGCCGCCGCCGAGCCCGCAACCGCGGTCGCGGTCGCGGTCGCGGTCGCCGAACCGGACGTCGAACGGGCCGCCGAACCGGCCGCCGAGACCACGGCCGCGCCCGGGACAGAGCCGGTGACCATTCCGGGACCGGCTTCCGAGCCGGAGCCGGTGGCCGACACCGCGCCCGCCGTCGCGGCGGAGCCAAAGCCGGTCGCCTCCGGCGCGGCCATCTCGCTCGACAAGGTGGAGAGCCAGGCCCCGGGTCTGGTCAGCCTCTACAAGGCCGCTTCCGCCGCCGTCGAGAAGCAGGGGCTGAGCGGTCGGCGTGCCGCCGTCTACCTCGTACTCGACCGGTCGGGGTCGATGCGCCGCTACTACAAGGACGGCACCGTCCAGCACCTCGCCGAGCAGGCGCTCGGGCTGTCGGCGAACCTCGATGACGACGGTGTCGTGCCCGTCATCTTCTTCTCCACCGACGTGGACGGCACCGCCGAGATCGACCTCGCCGGATACGCGGGCCGCATCGAGGAGGCGCACGCCTCGCTCGGCCATATGGGGCGTACGAACTACCACTGGGCCATCGAGGCGGTCGTCAAGCACTACAAGAGCTCCGGCTCCACCGACCCGGCGTTCGTGATCTTCCAGACGGACGGGGCGCCCACGAGCAAGCCCGCCGCCGAGCGGGCGCTGTGCGAGGCCGCGCGACTGCCGATCTTCTGGCAGTTCGTGGGCTTCGGGGACCCGGAGTCCAAGGGATTCGACTTCCTCCGCAAGCTGGACGACCTGGCCGTCCCGGAGAAGCGCGAGGTCGACAACGCGGGCTTCTTCCATGCCGGTCTTGAGCCCCGGCTGCTCTCCGACTCCGAGCTGTACGAGCAGCTGATGGTCGAGTTCCCCGAGTGGCTGATCGAGGCGCGTCAGGCGGGCCTGCTGGACTGATGTCCGGGCGCGCCGTCCGGACCGTCACGAGAACGCTGTCCGAACGGCGCGCCACCCTCCCGGCCCGGCCGTGAGCCGCCCGTCACCGACCCTCACCGTGGGTAAAAGGGTCGGGAGCGGCTCGCCCGGGCCGTTAGGATTTCGACCATGGCGGCCACTGGAAACGAGCAGCGCGGGGCGAAGGCGTACTACGTCTCGACCCCCATCTACTACGTCAACGACGCTCCGCACCTGGGCCACGCCTATACGACCGTCGCAGGCGACGTGCTCACCCGCTGGCACCGTCAGCGCGGCGAGAAGGTGTGGTACCTCACCGGCACGGACGAGCACGGTCAGAAGATCATGCGCACTGCCGAGGCGAACGGGGTCACTCCGCAGGAGTGGTGCGACAAGCTCGTGGAGGAGGCGTGGAAGCCTCTCTGGGAGCACCTGGAGATCGCCAACGACGACTTCATCCGCACCACGCAGAAGCGGCACACCGACCGCGTCCAGGAGTTCGTGCAGGACCTGTACGACAAGGGCGAGATCTACCAGGGCGGGTACGAGGGTCCGTACTGCGTGGGCTGCGAGGAGTACAAGACCCCCGGTGACCTGCTGGACGGCGAGGGTGACTTCGCCGGACAGAAGCTCTGCCCGGTCCACAAGAAGCCCGTGGAGATGCTGAAGGAGGAGAACTACTTCTTCAAGCTCTCCGAATACGGCCCCAGGCTTCTCGCGCACTACGAGCAGAACCCGGACTTCATCCAGCCCGAGTCGGCCCGCAACGAGGTCGTGAACTTCGTCAAGCAGGGCCTGCAGGACCTGTCCATCTCCCGGTCGACGTTCGACTGGGGCGTGCCGGTGCCGTGGGACAAGAAGCACGTCATCTACGTGTGGGTGGACGCGCTCCTGAACTACGCGACGGCCGTGGGCTACGGCTCCGACCAGGCGAAGTTCGAGGAGACCTGGCCCGCGAGCGTGCACCTCGTCGGCAAGGACATCCTGCGTTTCCACGCGGTGATCTGGCCCGCGATGCTGATGGCGAACGGCCTGCCGCTGCCCGGCAAGATCGCGGCCAACGGCTGGCTGATGGTCGGCGGCGAGAAGATGAGCAAGTCCAACCTGACGGGCATCTCCCCGCAGCAGCTCACCAAGCACTTCGGCGTGGACGCCTACCGCTGGTACTTCCTGCGGGCCATCGCCTTCGGCCAGGACGGCTCGTTCTCGTGGGAGGACTTCAGCGCCCGCTACACCAGCGAGCTGGCCAACGACTTCGGCAACCTCGCCTCGCGCGTGGCCGCCATGGTCGGCAAGTACTTCGGCGGCACGCTGCCCGAGGCGACCGCGCACAGTGCCGCCGAGCAAGCGGTCGCCGACGGTCTCGCCAGGGCGGTCGCCGAGGCCGACCGGAAGATCGGCGAGGAGCTCGACTTCTCCGGCGGCATCGCGGCCATCTTCGAGTTCGTCAAGCAGGTCAACGGCTACCTGACCGAGCAGGAGCCCTGGAAGGTCGCCAAGGACACCTCCCCGGAGGGCCAGGCCCGGCTCGCGACGATCCTCTACACCGCCGCGGAGTCGCTGCGCGCGACCGCGGTGCTGCTCCACTCGGTGATGCCCGCCACCTGCGAGAAGCTGTGGGCGTCGCTCGGCGCTGAGCCGCGCCTGGGGGCGCTCGCCGACCAGCGCGTCCAGGACACCGGGACGTGGGGCACGCTGCCCGCGGGCGTCACCGTCACCAAGGGCGACATCCTCTTCCCGCGCCTTGAGGAGCCCAAGCAGGGCTGATCCCCTTGGGAGGCTCTCAGGAGCCGAAGCGTACGAGGCCCCGGTGGGGCGCCGCGAGCAGCGGCGCCCCACCGGGGCCTTTCGCGTCGCCCCGCGCGGGGCACCCTCGGGCGGGCGGCGTTGACCTTTCGCCAACCGATCGTTTAGGCCATGCGCCCACCCTGTGAGAGGTAGGAACACGGGGAAAACGAGGAAGCAGTGCCTGACCAACAAGTGACCGTGACGGTGCATGGCACCGACCCCCTCTCACGGGCCGGGGTGGTGCGTCACCTGAAGGACCATCCCAGCGTCGAACTGCTCGACCGCCCACGCCCGGCGACCGCGGGGCCGCCGGGCAGCGTCGCGGTGGCGGTGCTGCTCGCCGGGCAGTTCGACGACCTGGCCGGGGCGGAGTTGCGCCGACTGGTGCGCGGCGGGCAGCGGCGGGTCGTCGTGATAGCGGACGAGCTGCCGGAGAACGACCTGATGACGATCCTTGAGTACGGTGTACGAGCCGTGCTCTGGCGGCACCAGGCCACCCGGAAGCGGCTGCTGCGTGCCATACGCCGCACGGCACGCGGAGACGGCGTGCTGCCGCCCGACCGGATCAGGACGCTGCTCGCCCACGGCGAACGGCCCCGGCGGGACTAGTTCCTGCTCTCTCCGGCCACGCCGCCTCCCCGACCGTTCCGTCTCGCCGATCACGCTCCGAGCAGGAACAGCGCACGACTCCGCGCGTGAATCCGCGCACGAATCCGTTCACGCCGACGGTGCGCTGCCGGTCCCTCGGAGTACGGCGGCGAGTGCCTTCACGACCTCGGCGGCCATCACGGCCTGGCCCTGGGTGGAGAAGTGGACGCGGTCGGCGCTCAGCAGGTGCGGCCGGGAATTGACCGGGTGGTCCCACATGTCGACAAGCACGGCACGGTGTTCCGCGGCGAGTGCGCGGGTGATGGCGTTGAGCCTGCGCACCCTGTCCGGCCAGTCCGGGAACTTCGGCACCACGAAGGCCCTGCCCAGTGTGAAGGTCGTCAGCTGGGCGCCGGTACCCGCCGCGAGTGCGAACACGCGCCGTAGCGTCCGTTCGATCGCCGCGAAGTCGGGCTCCGGGTGGAACATGTCGTTCGCGCCGCACGGCACATGGACCAGGTCGGGGCCGTACGCGAGCATCCGGTCCGTCTGCGTCGCCAGTGTCCTGGCGGTCGTCGCCCCGGTCTCCCCGGTGTTCAGGTAGGCCAGCTCGGGGCGCACCCGGCACAGCGCGTCGGCGACACGATCGGCCCAGCCCAGCGGGCCGTAGCCGGGGCTCGGGTCTCCCGTCCCCGCCGAGAGGCTGTCGCCCATCACCATGAACCGGCGCCAGGGCGCGCCGGCAAGGAGCTTCGCGGCAGCCGCCGCTGACAGGCAGAAGGGGTCGGACTCTTCGGTGAGCGAGGGTGCCGCAGTTGTCATGAGACAAAACATACGACCGGTCGTACGTTTAATGCAAGGGCGTGGCAAGATGGCCACGTGAGCGAGCTGGAGGGAAACGAGAGCGGGCGGGCGGGGCGGCTGGGCACCGGCGCGGGCGCGGGCGCGGGGATCACCGACCGGCGCCTCCTGCGCGGCGCGCGGGCCAGGCAGACGATCGCCCGCCACGCCGCCGACGTGGCCTCGCTGGAGGGGCTGGGCGGGCTCAGCATCGGCCGCCTCGCCACCGACCTCGGGCTCAGCAAGGGCGGTGTCCAGACGCTGTTCGGGACGAAGGAGACCCTGCAGGTCGCCGCCGCCAACGCCGCGCGCGAGGCGTTCCTCGACGCGGTCGTCGCCCCCGCGTCGTCCGCCCCTCGCGGCACCGCCCGGCTCCGCGCCCTGGTCGAGGGCTGGATCGCCTACGCCGAGGCACCGTTGTTCCCCGGCGGCTGCTTCTGGGTGGCGAACCTCGCCGCCTTCGACAGCCGCCCCGGCACGGTGCGTGACGCGCTGTTCGGCCACCACAGGGACTGGCTCGGTGTCCTCAGCGGCGAACTGCTCACCGCCGTCCACGCCGGGGAGATCGGCGAGGTGGATGTCGAGCTCGCGGCCTTCCAGATCGACGCGGTGCTCACCGCGGCGAACATCGCCCTGCGCCTCGGCGACCACGGCGCCGTGGACAAGGTCCGCCGTGTGACCGAGGGCTTCCTCGCACCTCCACGCTGAGCGGGCCGCCCGCGGCCGCCCGCGGCCACCTGCGGCTACCGGGCCAGCGACGCCTCGTCGCCCATCACGATGACCGGGTGCCGTGCCGGGTCGAGGGCGCGCAGCAGGTCCTTCACGTGCCGCTCGGAGAGGCTGACGCAGCCCTGCGTGGGGCCGCCGTGGTCCACGTGCACCCAGATGCCCCCGCCCCGCTGCCGGCCCATCGGCCGTGTCCAGTCGAGCGGGGAAGTGCCCGCCACCCGGTTGTAGTTGATCGCTATGACGTAGTCGAAGGAGCCCTCAAGAGGCTCACCTTCGAAGCCCCTCCCGACGGCGGTGAAGCCACTGGAGCGCTCGTACGGGAGCTTGCCGCCGGGGTTGGCGAGCGACCCGCCCGCGTCGGTCAGCGCGTAGACGCCGATCGGTGAGCGCAGATCGCCGACCTGGTGCTCCTCGGTCCAGCCGCGCCGCGCGTTGTGCGCGGGCCAACTCGGCCCGGCCTCCCACCCGTCGTCCATGCGCTCGTACAACACGGCGACCGAGCGCGCGGAGTCCCGTCCCGCCCCGGTCACCACCAGCGCCTGGCGTGTCTCCTCCGGTACCTTGGCCAGCGTCCGCGGGCCGAGGTCAGGCAGTTGGCCGGGCAGCCCCGTGGACGCCGCTCTGCCGGCGCGGCCGCCGTTCGGCACCTCCTTGGCCGATGTGTCCGCCGAGTCCGTCCTCCGGCCGCCGTCCGCGGAGCCGCCGCACGCGGCGAGCGTGCCGAGCAGCAGCAGGGCGGCCGCGACATCGCGGGCTAACACGCGGTACGGCGACATGTTCAGCTCTCTCTTCGAGGCTACGGAGTCCGGGGCTCCGGAGGCGGGGCGGGACGGGGCGGTGGTGACGGGGCAGCGGTGACGGGGCGGGGTCCCCCACTTGCCCAACGTGCCATGTGCGGCAGGCGTGCCACAAAGGGCCCGTGGCGCGAAATAGCAGACATGGCGCGATCGCCCGGCCCCGGTGGCGCGAAGAGCGCCATGCGCGCGCCGACGGCCCGGCCCGGCAGGCGCGGACCGCGCCTGAGCACCAGCGCGTACGGCAGCGACTACGGCGCCAGCAGCGCGTGCCGCAACCACAGCGCGTACACCGACAGCAGCCCGTACAGCGACCACGGCCCTACGACGCGCGACGCCCCGGAAGCCAGTGGCTTCCGGGGCGTTCTCGCCGCTGTTCCGGCGCTGTCCCGGTGCTCGCGCACGGGGCCGGGCCTGCCGCGTGACGCGCGCCGGGAGGGCGCGAGACGCGGTGCGGACGGTCTACTTGGCGGGCTTGGCCTGCGGCTTGCGCAGCGACAGGTGCAGCTCGCGCAGCCGCTTGTCGTCCACCTCGCTGGGGGCGCCCATCAGCAGGTCCTGCGCGTTGCCGTTGAGCGGGAAGGCGATGGTCTCGCGGATGTTGGGCTCGTCGGCGAGGAGCATCACGATGCGGTCCACGCCGGGGGCGATGCCGCCGTGCGGCGGGGCACCGAACTGGAAGGCGCGGAGCATGCCGCCGAACTCGCGCTCCACTTCCTCCTTGGAGTAACCGGCGATGCCGAAGGCCTCGAACATCAGATCGGGTTCGTGGTTCCTGATGGCGCCGGAGGACAGCTCGGTGCCGTTGCAGACGATGTCGTACTGCCAGGCCAGGACGTCCAGCGGGTCCTTGGTGCGCAGCGCCTCAAGGCCGCCCTGCGGCATGGAGAACGGGTTGTGGGAGAACTCGATCTCGCCGGTGTCCTCGTTCTTCTCGAACATCGGGAAGTCGACGATCCAGCAGAACCGGAAGACGTTGTCCTCGAAGTGCCCGGCGCGCTTGGCGGCCTCGACCCGGACCGCGCCCATGATCTTGGAAACCTCGTCGAACTCCCCGGCGCCGAAGAAGACCGCCGTGCCCGCCTTGCCGCCGACCTCGGCGACCAGCTTGGTGACGTCTTCCTCGGTGAGGAACTTGGCGATCGGACCTGTGAGCTTGCCGTCCTCACCGATACGGACCCAGGCCAGGCCCTTGGCGCCCTGCTCGACGGCGTACTCACCGAGCTGGTCGAAGAACTTGCGCGGCTGGTCACCGGTGTCCGGCACGGCCAGCGCCCGCACGTGCTTGTCGGCGAACGCCTTGAAGCCCGAGCCCGCGAACACCTGGGAGACGTCCACGAGCTCCAGCCGGGCGCGCAGGTCCGGCTTGTCGGAGCCGTACTTCAGCATCGCCTCGCGGAACGGGATGCGCGGGAACGGCGAGGTGACCTCGCGGTCGCCGCCCAGCTCGGTGAACAGGTCGGTCATCACCTTCTCGATGACCTGGAAGACGTCCTCCTGCTCGACGAAGCTCATCTCGACGTCGAGCTGGTAGAACTCGCCCGGCGAGCGGTCGGCGCGGGCGTCCTCGTCGCGGAAGCAGGGCGCGATCTGGAAGTAGCGGTCGAAGCCCGCGATCATCAGCAGCTGCTTGAACTGCTGCGGGGCCTGCGGCAGCGCGTAGAACCTGCCCGCGTGCAGCCGGGAGGGCACGAGGAAGTCACGCGCGCCCTCCGGTGAGGTCGCGGACAGGATCGGCGTCGCCAGCTCGTTGAAGCCGAGCGCCGTCATCTTGGAGCGCAGCGAGGAGATGACCGCCGAGCGCAGCATGATGTTGCGGTGCATGCGCTCGCGGCGCAGGTCGAGGAAGCGGTACTCAAGGCGCCGCTCCTCGTTCACGCCGTCCTCGGGGTAGACGGTGAAGGGCAGCGGCTCGGCGGCGCCGAGCACCTCCACGTCGGTGACCTCGACCTCGACCTCGCCGGTGGGCAGGTCGGGGTTCACGTTGTCCGCGCCACGGGCCAGGACCTTGCCGTCGATCCGGACGACGGTCTCCTTGGTGATGGAGCTGAGCGCCTCGTTGGCGGGCGTGTCCGGCCGTACGACGAGCTGCACCAGGCCGTAGTGGTCACGCAGGTCGATGAAGAGGATGCCGCCCAGGTTCCGCCGATTGTGCAGCCAGCCACTCAGTCGCACGTCAGCGTCGACATCAGCGGCACGGAGCTCGCCGCAGGTGTGGGACCGGTACCGATGCATCGTTCATCCAAGTCATCTGAGCGGAGGCGTGGGCCAGCGGGAGGCGTCAGCGCCACTGCGGGCAAGGTGCCAGCCTACCGTCATGGGCTCGCACTGGTGGCCATGACTTAAATCCACATAAAGTAGGGCAATGCGCACCGAGGAAGTTCTGGCCACCATCGGAACCGGCCTCTGGCGCTGGGACAACGCGTCGGGGACCGTCACCCTCGATGCCGAGGCAGCCCGGCTCCTGGGGCTGCCCGCCGTGCCCGTGACCCTTCCGGAGTCCGTCGGCCGTGCCCGCTTCCACCCCGTCGACTGGGTCGAGATCAACGGCATCGTGAACCTCGCCGTCGCCGAGGGCACCCTCGCCGAGGCCCGGCTGCGCGTCGTGGACGAGCAGGGCACCGTGCAGCGCACCGTCCGCAGCCGCACCCGGCCGGTCGTGCACGGCGACCACTACGAGCTGATCGGCACCCTGGAGGAGGTGCCCGCCCTCCAGCCCGGCACCGCGGCGGCCACCCCGATCACCGGCGACTGGCGGCGCAACCGGGAGGCGTTCCTGCTGGACGCGGGCCGGGCACTGGCCGAGGCGCAGTCGAGCGCCGAGGTGCTGCGGGTGGCCGCGGGTCTCTCGATGCCCGGCTTCACCCCGGACGGCCTCGCGGTCTTCGGCGTCGAGGGCAACCGGATCGTGGTCATCGGTCACCAGGGCTACAAGGACGGCGACGAGGAGCCCTTCCTCGACATGACGGTGGACACCGACTACCCGGCCGCCGAGGCGGTGCGGACCGGCCGCGCGATCTACCTCCCCACCCCCGAGGAGTACCGCCGCCGCTTCCCCGCCGCCTGGCCGCTCACCCAGCCCTTCGGCCGCCAGTCGTGGGCCTTCCTGCCGCTGATCGTCGCGGGCCGCACGATAGGCGCCTGGCTCGCGGCGTTCGCCCAGCCGGTCTCCTTCACCCCCGACGAGCGGTCGGTGCTCACCACCATCGCCCGGATGTTCGCGCAGGCGCTGTCCCGGGCGCATCTCCACGACACCGAACGCGAGCTGACCAACGGCCTCCAGCGCACCATGCTGCCCGCGAGCAAGCCGGAGATCCCGGGCCTCACGGTCGCCGCGCGGTACGTGCCGACCGGCGGCGGACTCCAGATCGGCGGCGACTGGTACGACGTGATCCCGCTGCCCTCCGGCCGTACGGCGCTGGTCATCGGCGACGTCCAGGGCCACGATGTGCGCGCCGCCGGGCTCATGGGGCAGCTGCGGATCGCCCTTCGCGCGTACGCCACCGAGGGCCACCACCCGGACGCGGTGCTCTCCCGCGCCTCCCGCTTCTTCGCCGGGCTCACCGACGGCACCGACAGGGACAGCGAGGAGGACGCCGACCCACGCTTCGCCACCTGCCTGTATATGGAGGTGAACCCGGCGACCGGCACTCTCGACGTGGCGCGCGCGGGCCATCCGGACCTGGCCATCGCGCTCAGCGACGGCACGGTGATGGTCAGGCCGACGGCGGGCGGCCTGCCGCTGGGCATCGTCCCCGACGCCGATTACCCGACGACCCGGCTCACCCTGGAGCCGGACGAAACGCTGCTGGTGTGCACGGACGGGCTGATCGAGACCGGCGGCCACGATCTGGAGACCGGCTGGGAGCGCATCCGCACGATCTTCGCCGAGCACGCCCACGCGTCGTACGAGGACAGGACGCGGGCCAAGCGGCCGCGAGCGGAACCGGGACGGGAAGCAGAAGCAGCAGCGGCAGCAGCCGCACGTACGGCCCCATGGGCCCGGCCGACGGGGACAGAAGCAGCAGGGACGGAGGAGACAGCGGGGACGGCAGGGGGAGTGAGGGCGCAGCCGGGCGCAGCCGGTGCGGCCGGTATCGACGGGACGGCCGGTATCGACGGTGCGGGAGCGAAGCGCGAGCCGCGCGGACCGCGCAGCCAGGGGGACCTCGACGCGCTCGCCGACGGCCTGGTGCAGGCCGTCCACGGGCCGCCCTCGCACTACACGACGGGCCCGCTCGCCGACCGGCGCGAGGACGACATCGCGCTCGTCCTGATCTCGCGCGGTCTCGGCGCCGCCGAGGACGAGGCAGGCCGCCGCAAGCGGCGCACCGCCGTCACCGTCGCGCAGGCCGAGCCGGAGCGCATCGCCGCGGCGCGGCAGCAGCTGCGGCAGATGCTGCACGACTGGGCGTCGCAGGACCAGGTCGAGTCGGCGGTCCTGATGCTCTCCGAGATGATCACCAATGTGCTGGTGCACACCGATGGCGACGCGCTGGCGATCGCCGAGATCAGCGGGCAGCCGGGGAAGCGCAAGCTGCGGCTTGACGTCGCCGACGCCAGCGACGAGCTGCCGCACCGCCGCAGGCCCGGCGAGCTGGCGTCCTCCGGGCGCGGGCTGCTGCTGATGGAGATCCTGGCCAGCTCCTGGGGCGTGGACCCGCGCGGGGAGGGCAAGTCCACCTGGTTCGAGCTGCACGAGCTGCCGCCCGAGGGGGAGCGGCCGTCCGCGGCGGGCCGGGAGGCGACCGGCCTCCTGGCGGAGGGGCTGCTGGCGGAGGGTGAAGGGGAGGCCGGTGCCGCACACCGCGTGCGGGCGAGGACACCTCAGGGTGCCGCGCCGGGCCCGGTGCGGGGGTCCGAGCCGCCAGGTCCCGAGGCGCCCGATCCCGGCGCGTCCGACCCCGAGGCGCCCGAGCCCGGGGCCTCGGCGACCTCGCCGCCGCTCCCGTAGGGGGCGCGCTGCCCGTAGTGGTCCCGCAGGTCGGCGACCACCCCGAAGGCGGCAGCCGTGATCGGCACGGCCAGCAGCATGCCGAGGATGCCCGCCAGGCTCGCCCCGGCGGTGATGGCCAGCATGACGACGGCGGGGTGCATCTGGACGGTACGGCTCTGCACCACCGGCTGGAGCACATGCCCCTCAAGCACCTGCACGGCGAGCACCACACCCAGCGCCCACAAGGCGATCGCCAGGCCCCGGTCGGCGAAGGCGACCAGCACGGCGATGGCGCCGGAGAGGAACGCCCCGAGGTAGGGGATGTACGCCCCCACGAAGACCAGCGCGCCCAGGCCCCACGCTCCCGGTACCCCCAGGACCAGCAGCCCGATGGTGATGCAGACGGCGTCGATGAGGGCGATGACGGTCGTACCGCGCATGAAGCCCTCCACGGCCTGGAACGCGCGCCGGGCCATGGCTTCGAGCCGGGGGGCGCTGTCGCCGGGCGCGTACGCGCGCAGAGCGCCCATCGCGCGGTCGGCGTCGCGCAGGAAGAAGAAGGTGAGCAGCAGCGCGAGGACGGCCGCGCCGATCATCTGCCCGACGACGCTGATGCCGGACAGCAGCCCGGTGGCCGCCGTACCGCCGAACTTGCCCGCCAGTTCCTTGGCGTTGGACGCCATGTCGTCGAGGGAGTTGCCCGCGATGTGGAAGTGCGTGGACAGGTCCTTCGCGGCGGCCTTGACCGAGGAGATGATCTGGTCGCCGGTGTCGACGAGGGCGTTCACGACGATGTAGCCCGCCCCGCCGACGACCGCGAGCAGCACCGCGCAGGTCAGCCCGGCGGCCAGTGAGGTGTTCAGGCCCCTGCGCACCAGCCACCGGTACAGCGGGCCCAGCAGGGCCGAGCCGAGCAGTGCCAGCAGTACGGGTGTGACCGCCGCCTTCAGGGCGACGATCAGCCAGATGGCCACGCCCGCCACGGCGGCCATGAGCAGCAGCGCCCCGCACCAGGCGGCGACGCGGCGCACCTCGTACGGCAGGACGGAAGGCTGCGGCGTTCTGTGGTCGTGTGACGTTGTGTGATCGGTGGGCACCTTGCCAGCCCACCACGCGCGCGCCGCCGCCACCCGGCTACCGCCGCCGCGCGGGTGACGGGTCGTCATCCGCGGCGGCGGAGGCGTGCCGGGCTTCGGCGGCGTCGGCCGCCCCAACGGCCGGCGCCGCCGCCACAGGACCCGTGCGGTCCGGCCGGGATCAGTCTCCCGCCCGGCGGACCGGCTCAGGTCTGGCTCGTGTCCGGCGCGTACGTCCCGTGCCCGCCGCGCCCGCCCCACGGGGCAGCCGCGGCGGGCGCGGGCGAGGCGGAACCGGGCCGCCTACGGCGCTTCGGCCGGGATGGTGCCGAGCCGCCCGGCCTTGAAGTCGTCCACGGCCTGCGCCAGTTCGGCGTGGGTGTTCATCACGAACGGCCCGTAGTGCGTCATCGGCTCCCTGATCGGCAGCCCGCCGAGCAGCACGACCTCGAAGTTGGGGGTGCGCGAGTCCTGCGCCTCGTCGGCGCGGACGGTCAGCGTGTCCCCGGCCCCGAACACGACCGTCTGCCCTATGCGGAACGGCCGCCCCTCGGCGCCCGCCGTGCCGCTCCCGGCCATCCCGTAGGCGAGGCCGTTGAAGTCGGGCCGCCAGGGGAGGGTCAGCTCGGCGCCCGGGCTGACCGACGCGTGGATCATGGTGATGGGGGTGTGCGTGGCGCCGGGGCCCTGGTGGCCGCCGAGGTCGCCCGCGATCAGCCGCAGCAGCGCCCCGCCGTCACCGGACGTGAGCAGCTTGACCTGGCCGCCGCCGATGTCCTGGTACTTCGGCGCCATCATCTTGTCCTTGCGCGGCAGGTTCACCCACAGCTGGAAGCCGTGGAAGAGACCGCCGCTGAGCACGAGCGACTCCGGCGGTGCCTCGATGTGCAGCAGCCCTGAGCCCGCCGTCATCCACTGGGTGTCGCCGTCGTTGATGACGCCGCCGCCGCCGTGCGAGTCCTGGTGCACGAAGGTGCCGTCGATCAGGTAGGTGACGGTCTCGAAGCCGCGGTGCGGATGCCAGGGAGTCCCCTTCGCCTCACCGGCCTGATACTCCACCTCGCCCATCTGATCCATCATGATGAACGGATCGAGGTGCTTGTAGTCGATGCCCGCGAAGGCACGGCGCACCGGAAAGCCCTCACCCTCCAGACCGCTCGGAGCGGTGGAGACCGCGAGCACCGGCCGGGGGCGGGCCTGCCCTGCCCCCTCGGCGCCCGCGGCGGGGACCACGCGGGGCAGGGTCAGCGGGTTGTCAACGGTCACTGCGGGCATGACGGCCTCCTCGGTCGTTCACCATTCAACTTAGTTGAAGGCTGAACAACCCGCAAGGTACGACCATTCCCGACGCGTCACCTGTTGAGCCTGTTTCAGCCACCGCGTCCACAAAAAGGCCGACAGGGCCCGGTCAGACCCTGCCGACCATGAAGGAAGCCGCCCAGCGGCGCCGGGGCGACGAGGAGGCACGCCCCCAGCCGCCCGGACAGCCGCGCCCGCACCGACAGGCTGACCGCGCCCGCACCGGCAGACCGGCCGTACCGGCAGGTCAGCCCTACGGGCAGGTCAGCCGCCCACGCGAGCAGCCGTAGAGGCGATCAGCCGTACATGCGGCGCATCGCGAAGTCGACCATCTGTTCGACCGCCTTCGCGTCGAAGACCATCCGGTGGTCGCCCTCCATGTCGAGCACGAAGCCGTAGCCGGTGGGCAGCAGGTCGATCACCTCGGCGCCGGTGATCACGAAGTACTTGGACTCCTTTCCCGCGTAGCTGCGCAGCTCCTTGAGGGAGGTGAACATCGGGATGACCGGCTGCTGGGTGTTGTGCAGCGCCAGGAAGCCCGGATTGTCGCCGCGCGGGCAGTAGACCTTCGAGGTCGAGAAGATCTGCTGGAAGTCCTCCGGCGCCATGGAGCCCGTGGTGAAGGCGCGCACCGCGTCGGCGAGCGACGGTGGGGACGGCTCGGGGTAGAGCGGCTGCTCGCCGTACCCGCCGCCGGGCTGCGCCTGGTGCGACTGGTGCCCCTGGTGCGGCGGCTGCTGCGGCGGTGGCGGCGGGGCGGCGTACTGCTGCCCCGCACTCGCGTTCTGGTCGTAGCCGTACATGTCATAGAGCGTACTGAGTCACAGTTGGCCGATTGAGGGTTGCCTCTTATTACCCACGGGTAGCATTATGGCGTTCATCGTTTGAAACGCATACGAGACTGACCACCACCTCGGCAGGGACGCCACCGCCCCCTGCTGGATCGAGCCTTACGGAGCCGTCGCCATGGGGCACTACAAGTCGAATCTCCGCGACATCGAGTTCAACCTCTTCGAGGTACTCGGACGCGACACGTTGTACGGCACCGGCCCGTTCGCGGAGATGGACATCGAGACCGCCAAGAGCGTGCTGTCCGAGATCGCCCGGCTCTCGGAGAACGAGCTGGCCGCCTCGTATGCGGACGCTGACCGCAACCCCCCGGTCTTCGACCCTGAGACCAACACGGCGCCCGTCCCGGCCGCCTTCAAGAAGAGCTACGACGCGTACATGAACGCCGACTGGTGGCGTCTTGGCATCCCGGAGGAGCTGGGCGGCACCACCACGCCGCGCTCGCTGCTGTGGGGCTTCGCCGAGACCATCCTCGGCTCGAACCCGGCCGTGTGGATGTACGCCTCGGGCCCGGCCTTCGCCGGGGTGCTCTACGAAGAGGGCACCGACGAGCAGAAGAAGATCGCGAAGATCGCGGTGGACAAGCTGTGGGGCTCCACCATGGTGCTCACCGAGCCGGACGCCGGTTCCGACGTCGGCGCGGGCCGCACGAAGGCGATCAAGCAGGACGACGGCTCCTGGCACATCGAGGGTGTGAAGCGCTTCATCACCTCGGGCGAGCACGACATGTCCGAGAACATCATCCACTACGTCCTCGCCCGCCCCGAGGGCCACGGCCCCGGCACCAAGGGCCTGTCCCTCTTCATGGTCCCGAAGCACGAGTTCGACTTCGAGACCGGCGAGCTGGGCGAGCGCAACGGCGTCTACGCGACCAACGTCGAGCACAAGATGGGCCTCAAGGCGTCCAACACCTGTGAGCTGACCTTCGGCGACCGCCACCCGGCCAAGGGCTGGCTCGTCGGCGAGAAGCACGACGGCATCCGCCAGATGTTCCGCATCATCGAGTTCGCGCGGATGATGGTCGGCACGAAGGCCATCGCCACCCTCTCGACCGGCTACCTCAACGCCCTTGAGTACGCCAAGGAGCGCGTGCAGGGCCCGGACCTGGCCGCCTTCACCGACAAGGCCGCGCCGCGCGTGACCATCACGCACCACCCGGACGTGCGCCGCTCGCTGATGACGCAGAAGGCGTACGCCGAGGGCATGCGCGCCCTCGTGCTGTACACCGCCTCCGTACAGGACGAGATCCTGGTCAAGGAGGCCGCGGGCGAGGACACCAAGGCCCTCAACGGCCTCAACGACCTGCTGCTGCCGATCGTGAAGGGCTACGGCTCGGAGAAGTCCTACGAGCAGCTGGCCCAGTCGCTCCAGACCTTCGGCGGCTCCGGCTACCTCCAGGAGTACCCGGTCGAGCAGTACATCCGGGACGCGAAGATCGACACCCTCTACGAGGGCACCACCGCCATCCAGGGCCAGGACTACTTCTTCCGGAAGATCGTCCGCGACCAGGGCCAGGCCCTGACCACGCTCTCCGAGGAGATCAAGAAGTTCCTCGCCGAGGCGCACGGCGGCGAGAACCTGGCCGGTGCCCGCGAGGAGCTGGCCAAGGCGGCCGTCGACCTGGAGGCGATCGTCGGCGCGATGCTGACCGACCTCGCCGCCACCGAGAAGGACGTCAAGTCCATCTACAAGGTCGGCCTCAACACCACCCGCCTGCTGATGGCCTCCGGAGACGTCGTCATCGGCTACCTCCTCCTGAAGGGTGCCGCCGTCGCCGCCGACAAGCTGGCCGACGCCTCGGCGAAGGACAAGCCGTTCTACGAGGGCAAGATCGCCGCCGCGAAGTTCTTCGCGCACAACGTCCTGCCGGACGTCAGCACGCAGCGCGCGCTCGCCGAGTCCGTCGACCTGTCCCTGATGGAGCTGGACGAGGACGCCTTCTAGCACCGCTTCCCCGGCGCGGCCTCCCGGCACGGTTTCCCGGCAGGCAGGCAAGCCACGGTCGTCACCCCACAGGACGGGGCCCGCTTCTCACCCCCACGGGGAAGCGGGCCCCGTCCGCCGTGTTCCCACCGCCGGCCGTCAACGACGCCCCGTACGCGCGGGTCCGGCGGCCGGACCGGGACGAAAGCGCGCACATCAGCTGATCATCGGACGACGCGCCGCCGTCTCACCCCGGACGACCGGTCACCGCTCCTTATGCTGAGGGGCATGAGCACCCCCGCCCGCTTCGACCGCGGCCACACCGATGACCTGATGTCGTTCCTCGCCGCCAGTCCGTCCCCGTACCACGCGGTGGCGAACGCGGCGGCGCGGTTGGAGAAGGCGGGTTTCCGGCACGTCGAGGAGACGGACGCCTGGGACGGGGAGACCGGCGGGAAGTACGTGCTGCGCGGCGGGGCGATCATCGCCTGGTACGTGCCGGAGGGGGCGGCGGCGGCGACGCCGTTCCGGATCGTCGGCGCCCACACCGACTCCCCCAACCTGCGCGTCAAGCCCGTACCCGACACAGGGTCGTTCGGCTGGCAGCAGGTCGCCGTGGAGATCTACGGGGGGACCCTGCTCAACACCTGGCTCGACCGCGACCTGGGCCTCAGCGGGCGGCTGACGCTGCGTGGGGGCGACCAGCGGCTGGTGAACGTGGACCGGCCGCTGCTGCGTGTGCCGCAGCTCGCCGTGCACCTCGACCGCAGCGTCAACGCCGACGGCCTCAAGCTGGACAAGCAGCGCCACATGACGCCGGTCTGGGGCATCGGCGGCGTACGCGAGGGCGACCTGATCGAGTTCGTGGCGGGCGAGGCGGGCGTCGCCGCCGGCGACATCGCCGGCTGGGACCTGATGGCGCACAGCGTGGAGCCGCCCGCCTACCTCGGCCGGGACCGCGAACTGGTCGCCGGGCCCCGCATGGACAACCTCATCTCCGTGCACGCGGGCACCGCCGCACTCGCCGCGGTGTCCACCGGAACGGGAGCGCGGGCGGGGACAGGGACGGGCGCCGAACTGCCGTACATCCCGGTGCTCGCCGCCTTCGACCACGAGGAGAACGGCAGCCAGTCCGACACCGGAGCTGACGGACCGCTGCTCGGCACCGTGCTGGAAAGATCCGTCTACGCGCGCGGCGGCGGCTACGAGGACCGGGCCCGCGCCTTCGCCGGGACCGTCTGCCTCTCCTCCGACACCGGGCACGCCGTGCACCCCAACTACGCCGAGCGCCACGAGCCCGGCCACCACCCGATGCCCAACGGCGGCCCCATCCTCAAGGTCAACGTCAACCAGCGGTACGCCACCAACGGCAACGGGCGCGCGGTGTTCGCCGCCGCGTGCGAGCGCGCCGAGACCCCCTGGCAGAACTTCGTGTCGCACAACGCCATGCCGTGCGGCACCACCATCGGCCCGATCACCGCGGCCCGGCACGGCATCGCCACCGTGGACATCGGCGTCGCCATCCTCTCCATGCACTCGGCACGCGAACTGTGCGGCGCCGACGACCCGTTCCTGCTCGCGAACGTGCTGGCCGCCTTCCTGGAGGGCTGACTTGGAATTCTCACTGCTGGGCCCGGTCGCCGTGCGCACCGCGCACGGGGAGCTTCCACTCGGCCCGGCCAAGCGGCGCAGCGTCCTGGCGATGCTGCTGCTCCAGGCGAACACCACCGTCCCGCTGGAGCGGCTGATCACGGCGCTGTGGGAGGACGCGCCACCCGAGCACGCCCGCACCGTCGTGCAAGGGCATGTCTCGCGGCTGCGCGCGACGCTCGCCGACGGCGGGGCGGCGGCGTACGGCATCGAGCTGACCACCCAGGGCTCCGCCTACCTGCTGCGGCTGCCCGAGGAGCGGGTGGACGCCCACCGCTTCGAGGAACTGGTCGCGGGCGCGCGCGAACTGACCGGGGCCCGGGGCGCGGCGGCTCCCCGGCACCCCGGCACGCCCGGTGCCGTGCCGCTGCTGCGTGAGGCGCTGGGCCTGTGGCGCGGCCCGGCCCTCACCGGCACCGTGACCAGCCCGCCGTTCGCCGCGGCCGCGCACGCGCTGGAGGAGCGGCGGCTGTCGGCGGTGGAGGCACTCGCGTACGCGCACGAGGCGCTGGGCGAGCACGACGTGGCCGCCGCCGTCCTCCACGCCGAGGCCGTCGCGCACCCGCTGCGCGAGGGCCTGATCGCGACGCTGATGCGCGCCCTGTTCTGGGCCGGGCGCCAGTCGGACGCCATCCGCTGGTACCACAGGACCCGCCAACTGCTCAGCGACGAACTGGGCGTTGACCCCGGAGAGGGCCTGCGCCGGGCGTACGAGGAGATCCTGCGCGCCGAGCCCGCGTCCGTGCCGGTGCAGCGGGTACGCCGAGACCCGCACGGCGAGCGCGACGCACGGGAAGCACGGGAAGCACGGACCGTACGGGACCTGCGGGACATGGGGGGCCGCCCGACCGGAGCGGGACCCACGGCACCAGCGGGACCAGCCGACGACGGGCCGTACGCCGGGCCGTACGCCGGGCCAGGGTCAGGCGCCGCGGCCACGGGGCTGGGAGCGCTCACACCAAGCCCATGGCCCGGGCCCGTGGCACCAGGCGCCGGGCCGGACCCCATGGCGCCACCGGAGAGGGAGCCGGAGGCCGGAGCGCCGACCGCCTGCCAGACCGGACCTGCGTTGACACCGGCTCCGGCTCCGTACGGCCATGGTGCCGGGGACCGTCCCGGCGCCGGATACCCCCACAGCGACGGCGCCGCGGTCGGCCACGAGAACAGCGCACCGGTCGGCCCCTGGGACAGCGCCCCGGTCGGCCACGGAAACGGTACGGCGGTCGGCCACGCGAGCCACGCCCCCGTCGGCCGCGGTGGTGACGCCGGTGGTCACACCGGAGGCATGGGCGCGCCCACCGGTGGCCACGCTCCCGGCCGGCAGGCGGGGCCCGGGGCCGCGGCCCCAGGTCAGCAGGGGCCCGCACCCGGCGCGCCGTGGCTGCTGCCCCGGCCGCCCACCCGGTTCCTCGGGCGGGACGCCGAACTGGCCGCCCTGAGCGCGCTGGTGCGGTCGGCGGCGCCCGGTGAGAGCCCGATCGCCCTGGTGACGGGGCCCGCCGGAGTCGGCAAGACGGCGTACGCGGTGCACTGGGCGCATCTGCACGCCGGGTCCTACCCGGACGGGCTGCTCTTCGCCGATCTGCGCGGCTTCGGGGAGCGGGAGGAGGCCCCGCCCATCGAGGTGCTGCGGGACTTCCTGCTCGCGCTCGGCACCCCGGCCGACCGGATTCCCACGTCGCCGGAGAGTGCCGCCGCGCTGTACCGCTCGCTCGTCGCCGGCCGCAGGCTGCTCGTCGTCCTGGACAACGCGCACAGCTCCGCGCAGGTCCGCCCGTTGCTGCCCGGCGGCGCCTCGCTGGGGGCGGCCCCGCCAGGACGGGGACAGGAATCGGAGAACGGCACGGGCGCCGCCTGCCTGACGCTGGTGACCAGCCGCAGCAGACTCGACGGCCTGGTCGCCACCGACGCCGCGCGGCCTGTCCCGCTGCACGCCCTCGCGCCCTCCGTCGGGGTGGCGCTGCTGTCGGCCATGCTCGGCCAGGAGCGGGTGGCCGACGACCCGGACGCCGCACGGGAACTGGTCGAGCTGTGCGACGGGCTGCCGCTCGCGCTGCGCGCCGCGTCGGCGCAGCTCACGGCCCGGCCCCGGTGGCGGCTCGCCCGGCTGACGGCCGCCCTGCGCGACGAGCAGCGGCGGCTGGCCCTGCTCTCGGCGGAGGACACCGGGATCGCCGCCGCGCTGCGGATGTCGGTGGCCAGGCTGTCGGCGGACGACGCGCGGCTGCTCGCCGCGCTCGGCAAGGGCTTCGACCGGCATGTGGAGACGACGGCGGTGGCCGCGTTCGCCGGCGCGGACCTGGGCCTCACCCAGGACGGCCTCGACCGGCTCGCCGAGATGCACCTGGTCGACGAGGAGGCCACCGGCCGCTACACGATGAGCGGCCTGGTGAAGCTGTTCGCCCGCGAGGGGCAGCCCAGCGGGCGGCCCGTCGAGCCCGTACCGCCGCTCGCCCCCGGCGCCGAGGGAGCACCGCCCGGTCCCGCTGCGCTCGGCGGTCCGGCCGCGGCTGACGCCGCTGCGCCCGACCACCCGGACCACCCCAACCGCCCCCGTTCCCCCAGGCCAGGCGAGTAACAGCGGATCGTTAGGCAGGAGTTAGCGGTACGGCAACGGCTCCCGGCAGGCTGAAGCCGTACCAAGCAGACGACCACCGCTCCTGGGGGGACCAGAGATGTCGTACACCGCCACCACCGCCGCCGAACGCCGCGCCCGCCTCCGTGGCAACGCCCTGCGCGTCGCCGCCGCCACCGTGACCGCGGCCGCCGCCCTCGCCCTGACCGCCTGCGGCTCCGACGACAGCTCGGGCACGAAGACCGAGGGCAGGGCCGACTCGGCGGCGTCCATGGAGCCGGCGGCGAAGGACGCCTCGGCCAAGGAGTCCGGCGGCGCCACCGGTGGCCAGAAGGCGGGCGGAACGGACTCGGGCACCAAGGCCCCGGCCGGGACCACCCGGCCCTCGACTCCCACAGTCCCGAAGGGCCCGGGCACCGAGGGCGCCAAGCAGCGGCCCGGTGGCGGCGACAACGGCCCGGTCCGCACCGCGTGCACGGCCTCCAACACGAAGGTGCGGCTGGTCACCACGGGTGGTACCGCGCCCGTCGTCCTGCTCAAGGCCACCAACACCGGGACCACCCCGTGCAACGCGTACAGCGCGCCGGTCGTCGGTTACCCGGGCGCCCAGTCCCCCCTCGCGGTGGGCGACGCGGGCGCGCCGCAGGCGGTGGTCACGCTCAAGCCCGGCGCGAGCGCGTACGCCAGCATCGCTCTCGGCAGCCCGCAGGGCACGCACCCGCATCGGGTCAAGAAGCTGACGGTCGCCTTCAAGGACGCGGGCGGCTCCGCCCTGAACGGCCAGGCGACCGTGAACTCGCCCACCAGCACCGGCCTGCTCCTCGACGCCGACTCCTCGGTCAGCTGGTGGCACGCCACCATGGAGGACGCCCTCTCCTAAGCACCGAGAGGCCGAGCGGAAGCACCGGGAAGAGGCTGGGAAAAGCAGAGGCTGGGAACACGAGCGGGGCATCGCGCGGGGCGATGCCCCGCTCGGCTTGTCCGGCGAGCGGCCCGGACCACTCGCGTCGCGCCGCGCCTGACCCCTCGTCCAAGCCCCCGTACAGCCCTCGGGGGCTTCGTCGTTACGGCCGTCAGGCCGGGAAGTCGCCAGCCTTGACGCCCGCGACGAACGAGGACCAGGCCGACGCGTCGAAGACCAGGGCGGGCCCTTCGGGGTTCTTACTGTCACGGACGGGGACGACGGGGAAACCGGGGGCCACTTCTACGCAGTTGCCGCCGTTGTTTCCGCTGTAGCTGCTCTTGCGCCACGTCGCCGCGCTGAGATCGGGGGTGTTCATGCTGGCCGTACCCTTCCATCGCGTCTCTGATCAGAGCGGCAGACTCGCCAGCGGACAGCGCGTCCGCCCGCAACACATCATAGGACCGAGCGTGCATCCGAACGGCCGACGGATCGTTGACGAAGTGCCCGGTATCCAGCGACTCCGAGTACACCCAGACGCGACCCTTGGGCAGGGTGATGATCGACATAGATGTGTTGGGACGGACGATGCGTGAACGGTCCGACGGGGCGATCTGGACTCGGATGTTCGGCCGTTGGGTCACGCTCAGCAGGTGGGCACACTGGTCCCGCATGATGAGTGGACCGCCCACCATGGACCGTAGCGCGCTCTCATCTATGACGACGACCAGTTCCGGCCCGTCCGGCGCAAGGAAGCGTTCCTGTCGGCTTAGTCGCGCGCGTACCTTGGTGCTCACCGATTCGGGGTCCGTGATGACTTGCGCGAACAGCGCCCGGGCGTAGTCCTCTGTCTGCAACAAGCCAGGCATTACCTGCGTTTGGAACTCATGCAGAGCCACCGCTTCCGCATCCATGTCCGCGCGGCGCTGGAACCAATCCGGGTGAGTGACGGCGGGGTACCAATCGATCTTGCGCCACAGCTCCCATAGCCGATCACCGGTGCCTAAGTGCTCGTCAAGCAGCCCGACTAGTCGCCGATCGGGGAAGCGCTCTCCCGCCTCGATTCGCGCGATATGCGAACGGTCGCACGCCGTGCGCTCCCCTAGTGCGGACTGCGTAAGTCCGACTTCGACTCGCCACTGTCGCACCACTTCACCGAATACCTGCGCGGGGGTACGCGCTGTGGTCGCGCCCCCGTTATCACTGACTCTTTTCAACTCTCCTCCTGCTTGTGTCAGTTCGGCGCTGTCACGTCCGTGACGGCTAGTCGATGACACGGCGTACCGGTTGTGACCCTACGCCCCGAGGGGCAAATCTGTGAGCAGTCCAACGCGGAACGTGAGCGAAAGGGTGCGGGCGAATGGACAAGACGAGCGAGTACCGATCGGGCGACGTCGTACGCGACACCGTTCGTCATCAACTGGCCGAAGTGCAAGCCGTTAACGGTGACTCGCTTGAACTCGTAAGACCCTCCCGCATCGCTTGGACCGCACTGCTGGCTGACGTACGCCCGGCGACTGCCGACGAGTGTCGGCGAATGCAAGCCAGCCGGTACGTGGCAAAGCACGTCCGCGATGTGCCATGAGCCCCAACGCGAAGGTCGCTGTGCTCGCGTTCGTCATCATCACAGCTTTCTGGGCCACCGCTCTCCGGTCCACCTGAAGACCCCCGCCCCAGTCGTGGCATGCGGCTGTCACGACCGGGGCGGGCACCACCCACTCCACAGAAAGGGAATCGATGCACACCGACACTGACCCCCTCTGTCCGCCCCGGCGGCGCCTAGGCGCTCACGTGCTCGTTTTCGATATTGAGGGCCGCGTCCTGTTGGTGAAGCCCACCTACAAAGAGGGTTGGCAACTGCCCGGTGGTGGAGTGCGCGAAGGCGAAACCATCTCGGACGCAGCGGCGCGCGAACTCAAGGAAGAAACCGGGCTTGTCCTCACCTCCATCACGCATGTCGTCGCGCTGGACCAGATGACCGCCCGCGACGATGCGGCCGAGGGCATCGCCATCGTGTTAGTGGGCGGAACGCTGGACAGGGGCCGGGCTCGGACCGTCGCCGTCCCCGTTACCGCCGCAGACGAACTGTCCGCGTGCAAGTGGGTGGCCGTGGACGAGCTGGCTACCCACGTCAAGCCGTACTGGGAGGGGCGCATTCGCTCGGCTCTCGCGGCCGAAGGCCGGGCTCATGAGCTGCCCCTTTTGGTGCAAGGCAAGTACGTCGGCGAGTCACCCGTTGACCATGGCGAGCGAGCGTAACCGTCATTCACCCATCACCGGCACAACGAAGGATGGCATCAGTGGGGCGTACGACAAAGCAGCGTCAGGCCGCACGCGAGAACGTCCGCAACAGCAAAGACCAGATCATCAAGCAGTACCGCGAGGGCGCGTCAATGAACTCTTTGGCATCAGAGTTCGACGTCAGTCCTCCCTGGCTTGCCGATCAGTTCGACGCTTGGGGCGAGCCCCGCCGTGGCATGTCTGCGGCTCAAGCGATGCGTCGTGCCGCGAGAGCGCGGCAAACCTCGTGAGCCATCTCCGTGCGGTGCCGCCCACCGTGGGCGCGGTCGCCGCGTAAGGCACAGTCTCCGCCCCTTGCCGGACGACCTGTTCCGGTCCCCACACCGGGCAGCACCTGGCAAGGGGCGGTCTCCATAGAGACCAGTCACACACCCTGATTCGGGAGGTACAGGCATGACCACGCTCATTGACCGGCCCACCACGCCATTGCTCAACATGCTTGAGCTGGAAATCACCGGCGCGTGCCAACTCCAGTGCACACACTGTCTGTCGGAGTCCAGTCCGCAGGCGACGCACGGCACCATGACGCCCGCCGACTGGCGGGCGGTCATCGTGGACGCTGCCGCGCTCGGTATCGGTACCGTCCAGCTCATCGGCGGGGAACCGACCGTCCACCCGCAGTGGCAGGAGTTCACCGAACTCGGGCTCTCGCTCGGGCTGCGCGTGGAGGTGTATTCCAATCTGTTCACGGTCAAGCCCGAGTGGTGGGACCTGTTCATGCGGGACGGGATCATCCTCGGGACGAGCTACTACAGCGACGACCCCGCCGAACACGACAAGATCACCGGGCGTAAGGGCAGCTACGCCCGTACCCGGTGCAACATCCGGGCAGCCATCAACCGGGGCATCACCATCCGTGCGGGAATCGTGGACATCCTGCCGGGTCAGCGCGTCGCCGAAGCCCGCGCCGAGCTGGAATCCATGGGGGTGAAGCACATCGTCACGGATCGGGCGCGGGCGGTTGGCCGCGCTGCGCTGCCCGAAGCGGCCCCAACGCTGGATGAGATGTGCGGCCAGTGCACGCGAGGACGTGCGGCAATCCTGCCGAACGGAGACCTCGCCGGTTGTGTGCTCTCCCGCAACTTCCCGGCGGGCAACGTACGAGAAACCCGCTTGGCTGACTTGCTGGCCGGGCCCGGCTGGTCCGCCCTGACCGCCCGAATCCCGCCCCGCATGTCGGACTGCAATCCCAAACTGGATGGGAACGACTGCGCCCCGGCGGAGACCCCCGCATGTTCTCCCTCCCACTAGAGGAGCCGCATCAGTGAACGCATGGACGCAGCACGCTGGACGACTCGCCCGTGGAGTGACCGAGCCGGATTCCCGGTGGCGCGTGCCCGTGGCGGAGACCCCGCGTCATGAGCTGGTGCCGCGCTGGTGGGAACGCGACGGTGACGGATGGGTGATGCGGGACGGCGAGTCGGACGGGCCGCGATGGATGGAAGCGGCTTACTCTGACGCGTCGTTGGTGACCCGCGTAGGGCCTGCCCACGCCGACCACGCGCGCCCCGGCGATCGTGCCGTAGGCGTGCCCACGTCATCAGCCACTCTGCCGAACCTAGTGATCCAGATGCTCCGACAAGGGCGACTCCGCGACGGACTGTCACTGCTGGACCTGGGCACGGGAGCAGGTGGGCTTACCGCGTACGCCTGTCACCGACTCGGATACGGGCCCGTAACGAGTGTGGACATGGACCCCTACCTAGTCAGTACGGCTGGGGAACGGCTCGCGTCCATGGGCTACCACCCGAAGATGGTCACCGCGGACGCTACCGAGCACGTGCCCGGCTCGTACGACCGCATCGTGGCCACGGTGGCGCTCGCTCCCGGCGCCGGACTACGAAACGTGGTTTCCGCACTGGTCACGGGCGGACGGCTCGTCACCACCCTCGCGCGGACCTGCCTGCTCATCACGGGTTGGAAGGACAGTTCCGGGGACGTGGTGGGGCGGGTATCGCGGGACTGGGCAGGGTTCATGCGCACCCGCTCGGGCGACGACTACCCGCCTACGCTGCCCAACGGACTGTTTACGCTGGCACGCGAAGCCAAGGGAGAGACGGCCGGCATGGGCCGCTATCCCGTGGTGGATGTCGCCAGCTCGTGGGAGTTGTCGTCCATGCTCGAAGTCACCACACCTGGCGTGGAACTCGCCTACGAGACCCACGACCGGACCCGGACCGCCTACCTGGTCCACCCGGACGGTTCGTGGGCCCGAGCGTCCGCCGAGCACATCGACTCGCCAGAAGTTCACCAGGGCGGACCGCAACGGCTCTGGACAGCCCTAGAGCGCATCCGCGACTGGCTTAACGCAGACGGCTACCTGCCGGTATACGGCTCTCACGTTCGCGTCACACCCGACGGGGTGTGCCACCTGTCCCGTGGGAAGTGGCACGCGTCCATGGGCTAGTTGTTCTGTCCGGGGAGGTTGTGGACAGGTGAGCCAGGTCTCGGCTGAGGGATCTTGAACAGGTGAGGGCCTTCCGGGTTCGGTGTGGATTGCGACGTCTACACCGACCGAAAGGCCCTCGTGCCCCACC